>SCVU01000244.1 GCA_004296785.1 Planctomycetota bacterium | reverse complement strand
TTCAATTCGGTGAAGCCCAGCGAGGCGGATTCGCTGCGCGAGTAGCGCGCGCCCCGTCCCTCGCAGTCCCGGCACTTTCCGCCCCGAAGCTCCCCCGATGCTCCAGTTCGACCCCGCGATCGACTTCAAGCTGCTGCTCGCGGTGCCGCTGATCCCGTTGGTCGGCTTCGCGATCCAGATCTTCTTCGGCAAGAAGCTGCCGCGGAAGGGCGACTGGATGCTGATCACCGGCATGTTCGTCGTGATGTGCATCACGCTGTACATGGCGGCGAAGGCGATCAGCGCCGGCTACGCGGGCAAGGAGTTCTTCCACGACTCGCTCGACCACGGCTGGGGCTTCAAGTGGCTCTACAGCGACCGCGGCGCCGAGGCGTTCTCCGGCAACATCGTCGGCGGCATCCTCTACGACGGACTCGGCGCAGGCATGCTCGCCGTCGTCGGCGTCGTCTCGTTCTTCGTGCACCTGTTCTCGAGCGGGTACATGCAGGGCGACCGGCGCTACCACATCTTCTTCGCGAACATCAGCCTGTTCACGTTCGCGATGCTCGGGTTGGTCCTCGCGGACAACCTGCTGTTCCTGTTCATCTTCTGGGAGCTGATGGGCCTGATGAGCTACCTGCTCATCGGCCACTTCAGCCACGACCCGGGCAGCCCGCGGATCAAGTTCGCGGCCGCGGCGTGCAAGAAGGCGTTCCTCACGACGCGCGTCGGCGACACCTGCCTGTTCATGGGCATGGTGATCCTCTACTACCACTTCGGCACGCTGCGCTTCACCGAGCTGTGGGAGCTCTCGCGCCAGGCCGTCGAAGCGAACAACGGCGACTACCCGGCGTGGCTGACGACCGCCGGACTGCTGTGCCTGGGCGGCACGATCGGCAAGTCCGCGCAGTTCCCGCTGCACATCTGGCTGCCGGACGCGATGGAAGGTCCGACGCCGGTGTCCGCGATGATCCACGCGGCGACGATGGTCGCGGCCGGCGTGTTCCTGACGGGCCGCCTGTACCCGGTGTTCAGCCCCGAGGTGCTGCAGATCGCGGCGCTCGCCGGCGGCGTCACCGCGCTGTACGCCGCGACGATCGGCACGACGATCAACGACATCAAGGGCGTGCTCGCCTACTCGACGATCTCGCAGCTCGGCTTCATGGTCGCTGCGGTCGGAGTCGGCGGCGTCGTGCCAGGCATGTTCCACATGCTGACGCACGCGTTCTTCAAGGCGTGCCTGTTCCTGTGCGCGGGCTCCGTGATCCACGGCTGCCACCACGAGCAGGACATGCGGAAGATGGGCGGGCTGCGCAAGTTCATGCCCATCACGTTCGCGTGCATGCTCTTGTCGACGATCGCGATCGCGGGCATCCCGCTGTTCTCGGGCTTCTACTCGAAGGACGCGATCATCGCGGCGGCGTTCGAGCGCAACATGACGATCGCGTCGAGCACCGCGACGTTCGTGTCGATCGCGCTGCCGGCCGCGGCGCTGCTCACGGCGTTCTACATGTTCCGCCTGATCTTCATGACGTTCTTCGGTGAGTACCGAGGCGGTCATGCGGAGCACCACGTGTCGCTCGCGGTCGCCGGTCACGGCGCGCACGCTGGTCACGCCGACGCGGGCCACGCCGCGCACGGTCATGACGAGCACGGCCACGAACAGCACGGCCACGGGCACGATCACGGCGCGCACGATCACGGCGGCCACGCGCACGGCGCAGCGGACCACGGCGGTCACGATCACGGCGGCCACGATCACGGCCACGCGCACGTGCCGCACGAGTCGCCGAAGCCGATGACGATCGCGCTGATCGTGCTCGCGTTCCTCGGCGTTTTCGGCGGCCACTTCTGGCTCGCGACGCCGACCGATCCGCTCGCGCACCACGGCACGTGGTTCACCAAGGTCGTCAGCCTCGAGTCGATGTACGGCGCGAAGGTCGCCGACTTCGTCGAGGCGCGCCAGGCGGGCACGCTCGGCACGCACGCGGTCGCGCACGATCCCGCGCACGCCGAGCACGCGCAGCACGCCGCGCACGACCTCGCGGTCATCGTGTCGCTGTCCGTCGCCGGCGCCGGCATCCTGCTCGCCGCGCTGATGTACCTGTGGCGCAAGATCCGCCCCGAGGTCGTCGTGGGCGCGATCCAGCCGCTCTACGAGCTCGTCGCGCACAAGTACTACTGGGACGAGATCGTCAATCTCGTCGCGATCAAGCCGACCGTCGCGCTCGCGCTGACGCTGAAGTGGGTCGACGAGAAGGTCGTCGACGGCGTCGTGCTGCTGGTCGGTCATTCGAACCGCGCGCTCGCGACGTTCTGGGCGTGGTTCGACCGCACGTTCGTCGACGGCCTCGTCAACTTCGTCGGCCTCGTCTCGCAGTCGCTCGGCGCGATCGCGCGCCTGCTGCAGACCGGACGCATCCAACAGTACGCGGCATTCGCGGTGGGCGGCGGCCTGCTCGCGGCCGCCTGGCTCATCCTCGGCTAGTCCGCGCGCCCCTAGTTCTCACCCGTCATGCAAGAGCACATCTTGTCCTGGATCACGTTCCTCCCGCTCGCCGGGATGGCGTTGATCCTGTGCGTCCCGAAGACGAACACCGGGCTGATCAAGGCGATCAGCCTCGTGGCCACGGGCCTGCCGCTCGTGCTCGCGACGTGGCTGTACTTCGGGCTCTTCCAGAAGTCCGTCGCGGGGCCGCAGTTCGTGCAGCAGCTCGACTGGATCCACTCGATCGGCGCGCAGTACTACGTGGGCATCGATGGGTTGTCGCTCGCGCTGGTCTGGCTGACCACGCTGCTGTTGTTCATCGCGGTGCCCGCGAGCTTCGGCATCGACAAGTCGCAGAAGGCCTACTACGCGCTGCTGCTGCTGCTCGAGGTCGGCATCATCGGCGTGTTCGTCTCGCTCGACTACTTCCTGTTCTACGTGTACTGGGAAGTGATGCTGCTCCCGATGTACTTCCTGATCGGGATCTGGGGCGGGCCGCGCCGCGAGTACGCGGCGATCAAGTTCTTCCTGTACACGCTGGCCGGCTCGGTGCTGATGCTCGTCGCGATCGTCGCGCTGCGGCTGCAGTCGGGCTCGTTCTCGATCCCGTACCTGACCGAGCTCGCGTCGGCGGGCGCGATGGACGGCAGCAAGCTGCCAGGCGGCGGCGCGCTGCTCGGGATGGGCTTCCAGACGTGGATCTTCTGGTTCCTGTTCATCGGCTTCGCGATCAAGGTGCCGGTGTTCCCGTTCCACACGTGGCTGCCCGACGCGCACGTGCAGGCGCCGACGCCGATCTCGGTGATCCTCGCCGGCATCCTGCTGAAGCTCGGCGGCTACGGGATGCTGCGCGCGTGCTTCCCGCTCGTGCCCGATGCCTTCCGCGCGAACGCGTACGTGCTCGGCATCCTCGGCGTGATCAGCATTGTGTACGGCGCGTACGTCGCGCTCGGCCAGACCGACTTCAAGCGGATGGTCGCGTACAGCTCGGTCAGCCACATGGGCTACGTGCTGCTCGGCGTGGCGGCGCTGACCGACATGGGGATGAAGGGCGCCGCGCTGCAGATGTTCAACCACGGCACCTCGGCGGCCGTGCTCTTCCTCGTGGTCGGCGTGATCTACGACCGCGCGCACCACCGCGACCTCAACGGCTTCGGCGGGATCAGCCAGGTGATGCCGAAGTACTGGGCGCTGACGACGTGGGGCTTCTTCGCCGCGCTCGGCCTGCCGACGCAGGCGGGCTTCGTGTCGGAGGCGATGACGCTGATGGGCGCGTACCAGGCGCAGGACACGCGCTTCCAGGTGCTCGTCGTGATCTCGCTGATCGGCATCGTGCTGACCGCGGCGTTCCTGCTGTGGGCGATGCAGCGCGTGTTCCTCGGCACGCTCAACGCGAAGTACAAGGACTACGGCGACATGAGCGGCCGCGAGGTCTTCTGCCAGGTGCCGTTCCTCGCGCTGTGCCTGATCCTCGGGATCTTCCCGTTCCTGCTGACCGACTGGATGGACTCGTCGATCAAGCTGCTCGTCGGCACGCTGTCGAAGGCCGCCTGAGCCCACGGACCCCGCACCGCTCCACAGGCTCCACCCAGTGTCGAACTACATCGAATCGCTGCCGAGCATCGCGCCCGAGCTCGCGCTCACGGTGCTGCTGTGCGCCGTGCTGGTCGTCGACCTGCTGCTGAAGGGCCGCGACTCGCGCAAGGTCGGCTACCTGACGCTCGGCGGGCTCGCGGTGATCGGGTGGCTGCTCGTCGGCCAGTGGAGCGACCTCGGCGCGACCGGCGCGCAGAAGCGCGTGTTCGGAATGATCGAGATCGATCGCTTCGGCACGTTCTTCAAGCTGTTCACGGTCGGCTCGCTCGCGATCGTCGCGCTGTTCGTGCTGCTCGACCGGCGCGAGCGGCGCCACGGCATCGGCGAGTACTTCCTGCTGCTGCTCGGCGCGGGCCTCGGGATCTTCTTCATGGTCAGCACGAGCAACCTGCTCCTGCTGATGCTCGGGCTCGAGCTGCTCTCGCTCGCGTCGTACGCGCTCGCCGGCTTCCACAAGGGCGACAAGCGCTCGGCCGAGGCCGCGATGAAGTACGTCGTGTTCGGCGGCCTGTCCGCCGGGATCATGCTGTACGGCATCAGCCTGCTGTACGGCATGACCGGCACGATCGACCTCGCCGCGATGGCGAGCGGGCCGAACAGCCTCGCCGCACAGTTCCAGATCAGCCCGGTGCCGGTCGCGGTCGCGATCGTGCTCGTGCTCGCCGGCTTCGCGTACAAGGTCTCGGTCGTGCCGTTCCACTTCTGGACGCCCGACGTGTACGAGGGCGCGCCGACGCCGGTGACGACGTTCCTCGCGGTCGGCTCGAAGGCCGCGGGCTTCGGCGCGCTGCTGCGCTTCACCGGCAAGCTGTTCCTCGTCGACGGCGCCGACGCCTCGATCCAGCAATACGGCGCGCGCATCGGGATGCTGCTCGCGATCCTCGCGGCGGTCACGATGACGCTCGGCAATCTGGCGGCGCTGCGCCAGTCGAGCCTCAAGCGCATGCTCGCGTACTCGTCGATCGCGCACGCGGGCTACGTGCTCGTCGGCCTCGCGACGATGGAGTCGAGCGGGTGGAGCGCGGCGATGTTCTATCTCGCCGCCTACTACTTCATGAACCTCGGCGCGTTCGGCTTCGTGCTGTACTTCGAGTCGGTCACCGGCTCGGACGACATCGCGAGCCTGCGGGGGCTCGGCGCGAAGGCGCTGTGGGTCACCGTGCCGATGGTCGTGTTCCTGATCAGCCTCACCGGCATCCCGCCGACCGTCGGCTTCACCGGCAAGTACCTGCTGTTCATCGCGGGCGTCGAGCACGGGTACGCGTGGCTCGCCGTCGTGATGGCGCTGAACTCGGTGGTCAGCCTCTTCTACTACCTGCGCATCGCGAAGGCGCTGTTCTTCGCCGAGCCGGTCGAGCGCGCGATGCCCAAGCAGACGACGCTCGCGGGCTCGATCGCGGCGCTCGCCGTGTTCACGGTGATCTTCGGGCTCTACATCACGCCGCTGCAGGAGTGGGTGAAGGCGGGCGTGAGCAGCCTGCGCCTGTCGATCGGCTGAGCGGGCGCCGGCGCGCCGCCCCGGAAGCTTTTTCCGAGCGCGCTCGCGCGCCCCGGCGCGACTCGCGGAATGGCCGCGCCGCGCGAACGGCGGGGGGTAGTCTTGATTCCGTCGAGCACGAGGTCCCCTGACCCGCTCGCGTCGTTTCATGAGCCACCCCGACGAACACCCGTTCTCCGAATCGCACCTCGAGTCGCCCGCGTACCGCGAGCGGCTGATGCGCAAGCTCAACTGCCTGATCGCCGTGCTCGAAGTCGCGTGCGCGAAGGTGCGTCAATCGCTGTCGCAACCCGAGGCCGACGCCGAGCGCCTGCTGCGCATCCAGAAGAACCTCAACGAGACGCTCGAGGTCTGCCAGCGCGCGCGGCGCGCGCTGTCGAATCGCGAGGAGCTCCCGGCCGAGCTGTCCTCGCATCTCGGTCTGATCGGGAGCGACCAGGCGCTCAGCGCGCCGGTGCTGCGCGCGCGCAGCGAGCGCCCGCGCGCGCCGAGCGACGCGAGCTCATCCGCCGAGGCCGAGCGCTTCGCGAAGCTCGGTCCGATCCGCAGCGCCGACATCCGCTCGATCGACTTCGACGCGCTCGCTCGCATGCTGCAGAGCTGAGCGTTCCCCCACGAAGTCGAGAACGCGCGACCCCGGCGGGGGGCGCGCGTTCTTTTTCGTTCCGGGCCGTCGGGCGCGGGCGAATCCGACCGGATCAGTCCTGCTCGACGTGCTCGTCGCCGAGCAGCCGGCGCGCGGCGCGCTCGAGTCGCTCGGGCGAGTGCAGCCGGCCGGCGGCGAATTCCTTGCGCAGCTCCTCGACGCGCTCCTCGTACGCGGCGTCCTTGCGCGCGGCCGCGGCCGCGAGCTGGCGCGTGCGCGCCGCCACCTCGAGGCGATCGGCCGTCTCGCGCCGCTCGTTCTCGGCGCGCGTGCGCTCATCCGTAGCGCGCGAGTCGGTCCTGCCGAGCAGGATCTCGTCGCGACGCGACTCCGAGCGGTCGGTGTTCGCGCGCCGGAACTCCTGGATCTCGCGCGTCGCTGCTTCGGTGCGCGCCCGAACCGTCTGGATCAGCTCGATTCGCTGCTCCTCGGCGCGCTGCTCTTGCCCCGCGGGGCGGACTCGGTGTTTGTTGTTGATCTCCATGTCTCGTCTCCATTCCCACCCTTGACGTGGAAGGATCTGCAGGTCGTTATCGGCGGCGTCCGTGCGCGCCTGAGCGAATTGCCCTAGAATCCGCTGCCAAGTCGATGGCGTGGCTTTCCTGGACCGCTGGACTCGGCCTCAAATCTCGGCCTGATAGCGACTTACAGGTGCGTTTGCGGGCCGCCCCGCGCGCGTGGCTGCCGGCGCTGGCGAGCGCTTTTTGGGCCGCACTTGTACCGGTGCTCGCGGCGCAGGACGCGCCGGCGCGCCTCGCCGAGCAGTGCCGCGCCGATTACGAGATCCACGCGCGCCTCGAGGACGAGCAAGGACGGCTCACCGGTCGCGAGCGCGTGCGCTGGACGAATCGCAGCTCCGACGCGGTCGGCGACCTCGCGCTGCACCTGTACCTGAACGCGTTCGCGAACACCGCGTCGACGCACCTGTCCGAGACGAACGGCTCGCTGCGCGGCACGCGCATCGCCGACGGTTGGGGCTGGACGCGGCTCACGCATGCGTCGATCGCCGGCGCGAGCTCGAGCGCGGCTGCGCGCTCGACCGCGGGCGCCGGCGCGTCGCACGATCTGCTGCCGACGCTCGCGTTCGACACGAGCGACGAAGGCAGCGCGGACGATCGCACGGTCGCGCGACTGAAGCTGCCCGAGCCCGTCGCGCCGGGTGCGACGCTCGAGCTCGACCTCGAGTGGGAGGCGCAGCTGCCGCGCGTGCGCCGGCGCACCGGCATCAAGGGCGACTTCATGCTCGTCGCGCAGTGGTTCCCGAAGCTCGGCGTCTACGAGTCCGGCCGCGGCTGGAACTGCAAGCCGTTCTTCTCGAACACCGAGTTCTTCTCGGACTACGGCACGTACCGCGTGACGCTCGATCTGCCGGCCGCGTACGAAGGCCGCGTCGGCGGCGGCGGCGTGCAGGTGCAGTCGCTGCGCCAGAGCGGCGAGCGCCTGTCGGTCGCGTTCGAGTCGCCGAGCCCCGCCGATCGGCAGACGCCGGATTCGACGGGCCGCGAGCGGCTCGTGCACGACTTCACGTGGACCGCGGACCGCGACACGGTCGTGGTGCGCGAGACGTTCCGCTGGCACGACTGGGCCGAGGCGTATCCGACCGAGGTACAGCGCGTGCGCGACGCGCTCGGCGCCGAGCCGACCGGCCGCGACGTCGACGTCACGCTGCTGATCCAGCCCGAGCACGCCGACCAGGCCGAGCGGCACTTCCGCGCCGCATCCGCCGCGCTGTTCTTCTACGGCCTGTGGTGGGGCGAGTACCCGTACGAGCACATCACGGTCGTCGATCCCGCCTGGGGCGCCGGCGCCGCGGGCGGCATGGAGTACCCGGGGCTGTTCACGTGCGGCACGTCGATGTTCACGCGCGCCGACTCGGGCTCGCCGGAGAGCGTGACGATCCACGAGTGCGGCCACCAGTTCTGGTACGGGCTCGTCGGCAGCGACGAGGTGTCGAGCTCGTGGCTCGACGAGGGCTTCAATTCGTTCGGCGACTCCGAAGTCCAGCAGCTCGTGTACGGCGCGAACCGCGCGTCGACGCGCTACGCAGCGCTGCCGATGCTCGGCGCCTCGTTCGCGGGCGAGCCGGGCGGCGGCGCACTCGCCGACGCGCTCGCGCTCGAGCGCGCGTCACTGCCGCTGCTCGGCGCACATCCACTGCTGCGACCCGGCGGCTTCGTCGACTGGTGGCGCGACCAGCCGTGGCTCACGTCGACGCCGCAGATCTCGCGGCCGCGGATGGAGGATCGCATCGGCTACCTGCGCAGCCCATCGAGCGACGCGATCGACACGCCGGGCTGGCGCTACGTCGATCGCGAGTCGTACCGCAACAACTCGTATCCGCGCACCGCCGTCGCGCTGCGCACGCTCGAAGGCCTCGTCGGCGACGCGGCGTTCCTGCGCGGCATGCGCCACTACGCGCGGACGTGGCGCTACGGCCATCCGCGGCCCGACGAGTTCTTCGCCGCGTTCCAGCAGGGCGACGGGCTCGACGCGGACCTCACGTGGTACTTCGAGCAGGTCTTCCGCGGCACCGACGGCGCCGACTGGAGCGTGGCGGTCGAGAATCGGCGCGTCGAGCCGCCGTTCGGCATGTTCCCGCGCGACGACGGCACGTACGAGCTGCGCGAGCGCCAGCGCACCGGGATCCTCGATCGCATCGGCCAGGAACCCGGCGCCGCGGCGAGCGCCGCGCGGCCCGTGTGGGTCGCGGACGTCGTCGTGCGGCGCCTCGCGCCGATCGCGCTGCCGCTGACGGTGCGCGTGACCTTCGCGAACGGCAAGGTGCACGAAGAGGTCTGGTCGCGCGAGGAACAGCTCGAGCGCGCGTGGAAGCGCCTGGAGTTCAGCGCGCGCGGCCGTGTCGTGCGCGCCGAGCTGGATCCGGAGCAGCGCTACCAGCTCGACCGCGATCTGTCGGACAACGAGTGGCACGAGTCGGCCGCCGAGTGGGCGCCGACGCGCTACGGCGAGCGCGCGCTCGGTCACTGGGCGCAGCGGCTGCACTGGTACCTCGGGTTGGGCGGCTGAGCCGATGAACCAGCCCTACCAGCCTCAGCCGTTCCGGCGCGACGTCGAAGTCGAGAGCGCGCTCCCCGCGCCGCGGATGCCGCGCTCGCTGCGTGCGCTGCTGCAAGCGCTGCGCACGCCGTGCGCGTGGCTGCCGTTCGCGCTCGTGCCGCTGGTGCTCGCGCTCGGGCCCGCGCTGGCGTGGACGCGCTGGTTCCAGCGCACGACCGAGCACCGCGCGACCGATGCGCGCCTGTTGCCCGCGCTCGACGAGACGTTCCGCTTCGATCATCGCGCGAGCCTCGGCGAGCTCGCCGCGTCGACCGGCGCGGGCGGCGCGTGGCTCGCGCTGGTCGCGCTGCTCGCCGGCTGCGCGTGCGCGGGCGGCGCGCTCGCGCTGCTCGTCGAGCCGCGCGGTCCGCGCGCGCTCGCTCGCTCGGCGGCCGGCGCGGCGAGCACGTGGTTCTGCTTCGTGCGCGTCGCGCTGCTCGAGATCGCGCTGCTCGCGCTGGCCGGGTGGCTGCTGTACGGGATGCCGTGGCGCGTGCTCGTGCTCGAGATCCTGTGCGGGCTGCCGAACGGCGATCCGCAGGAGTTCGCGTCGGAGGCGAGCGCGGTGCACATCGGCTGGCTCGCCGACGGGCTGAGCGCCGCGTGTTTCGCCGCCGCGACGCTGTGGGCGGTGCACGTGCGCACGCGCGTCGTGCTCGGCGACTCGCGTTCGGTGCTCGTGACCGGCGCGCGCGCGGCCGGGTTCCTGCTGCGCCATCCGCTGCGCGCCGTGTTGCCGGCCCTCGCGATCGGCATCGCGCAGATCATCGCGGTGTTCGCGCTCGGCGCGTTCGCGAACGCGCGCAACCACCACTTCGCGCTCGACGGCGCGGGGATGCAGATCGCCGTGCTCGCCGCGTGCACGCTGCTCGCGCTCGCGATCGGCGCGATCGCACGCGTCGCGCAGTACGCGCTCGCGGTCGAGCTCGTGCGCGAACTCGTGCCGATGCTCGCGTCGCCGCGCACGCCGCCCGCCGGCGTCGGAGCGCCCGGCGGTCCGCAGTATCCGATCGACGGCGACGAGTTCGGCGTGTCGGTCTAGCCGCCGGCGCGGATCGAGCTCAGCCGTCCGGGTTCTGCGGCGACTTCGCGTACGGCAGCGTCGCGCCCTGGTACGCGAACTGGTTCGCGCGGATCGCGTGCGGCGCCGAGAGATCGAAGCCGAGCGCGAGCGACGCGCCCGCGATCGCCTCGCTCGCGACGCGCTCCGACTGCGCGGGGCCGTCGCCGCACACGCCGATCGCGCCGATCAGCGCGCCGGCGCGGTAGACCGGGATGCCGCCGGCGACGAAGCACAGTCCGTTCTGCGAATCGTCCTGCACGCCCGGATCGATCGGCGCTGCGGGCGCGAAGCCCATCTGCTCGAAGCGGAACGGCTTGCGGTTCTCGATCGCGAGCTCGTACAGCGGACCCGAGCCGGCGTCGAACGGCGCGACCATGTCGTGGTCCGGCGCGCTCGCGTCGATGCCGGGCGGGAAGAACGGCTGCGAGAGGAACCACAGCGTGCGCGTCGTCACCGCCGTGCCCGCGGGCACGAGCCCGGTCAGCGGATGCAGCCCCTGCAGCGCGCCGTCTTCGTCGACGACCAGCGGATCGGAGTACAGCCGCGCGGTGCGCGCCTTCGCGATCGCCGAGTCGAGCGCGCCGACCGCGGCGTCCTCCATGCGGCGCACGCCGAGCACGATGCCCTCGCGGTCGACCACGACGAGCACGACGCGGCACGCGCTCTTCGACGGCAGCCGCAGGCCCG
>SCVU01000243.1 GCA_004296785.1 Planctomycetota bacterium | reverse complement strand
AGCGCGCGTTCGGCGCGTGCCGCTTCCTGATCGACGCGCTCAAGGCGCGCGCGCCGATCTGGAAGAAGGAGATCTACGCCGACGGGTCGAGCTGGATCGGCGAGCGGCCGTAGCGCCGCGTCGCGCTCAGCCGATCGGCTCGCTGAACTTCAGCCCCGGGCGTGCCGCCTGCAGCTTCGCCGCGCCCGCCGCGCTCACCTTCGAGCGCCCGTGCAGCAGCACCTCCAGATGCGCGTGGCGCTCCAGCCGCGCGATGCCCGCGTCGCCGATCTGCGTGTCGAACACGCTGAGCTTGCGCAGCCGCTCGAAGCGCGCGATCTGCTCCAAGCCTTCGTCCGTGATCGCGGTCCCGCCGACGAGCAGCGTTTCGAGCTCGCGATTCCCGGCCAGCGCCGCGATCCCGCGGTCGCTGACGCGCGTGCGGAACAGATTGACCGTGCGGAGCTCGCGGCTCGCGGTGAGGTGCGCGACGCCCGCGTCGCCGATCGACGTCTTGCGCAGATCGAGCGTGCGCAGCTGCGGCAGCTCGGCCAGGAACGCGAGCTCCGCATCGGTCACCGCCGTCTCGTGCAAGTCGACGCCGACGATCGGCGCGCCCGCGCGCTCCGCGGCGCGCTCGACCGTGCCGCCGAGGCGCTCGACGAGCTGCGCGAGCTCGTCGGCCGAACGCGTGCGCGGCGCCGTGCCGCACGCGAACGACAGCAGGGCGGGGAGCAGTGCGACGGCGAGCGCGGCGAGTCTGGACGGCATGACCGCAGCGTACGCGCGCCGCGCGTGGAGCGGTCGGAGTCTTCCTGCTAATCTGCCGCGCTCTCAACCGCCCCGCATGACCCCCGCCATCAGCCTGAACGTGCGCGACGTGGAGCGCGAGGAGCTCGAGGTCGACGTGCTCGTCGTCGGCGCCGGCCCCGCCGCGCTCGCCTGCGCGATCCAGCTCAAGCGCAAGTCGAAAGAGCTCGGCCTCGACAAGTCCGTGCTCGTGCTCGAGAAGGCCGAGGAGGTCGGCTACCACACGCTGTCGGGCGCCGTGATGGACCCGCGCGGCATGGCCGAGCTCTTCCCCGACTGGAAGGAGCGCGGCTGTCCGGTCGAGGCGGAAGTGAAGTTCGACTGCGTCGACTTCCTCAAGGCGAACGGCAAGAAGCTGCGCATGCAGGGCGCGCTCGTCCCGCCGCCGCTGCGCAACCACGGCAACTTCATCGTCTCGCTGTACAAGGTCGTGCGCTGGATGAAGGACGAGGCCGAGAAGCTCGGCGTCGACGTCTATCCGGGCTTCGCCGCGGCCGAGGTGCTGTACGACGCGAGCGGCACGCGCGTGATCGGCGTGCAGACGCGCGACGCGGGCGTCGGCAAGGGCGGCGTGCAGAAGGGCACGTACCAGCCCGGCATGAACATCAAGGCCGCGGTCACCGTGTTCGCCGAGGGCACGCGCGGGCACCTGGCGAAGGCGCACATCGCGAAGCTCGGCCTGGCGAACGACAAGAACCCGCAGATCTACGAGACCGGCATCAAGGAGGTCTGGGAGATCCCCGAGGCGCGCGGCAAAGAGCTGCTCGGCTCGGTGATCCACACGCTCGGCGCGCCGCTCGGCACGAGCGGCTACGGCGGCGGCTGGATCTACGGCCTCGCCGGCAATCGCCTGTCGATCGGCTACGTCGTCGGGCTCGACCATCCGGATCCGGGCCTCGATCCGCACGCGCTGTTCGTGCAGTGGAAGCAGCACCCGGCGCTGCAGGCGCTGCTCGCCGGCGGCAAGGCGCTGCGCTACGGCGCGAAGACGATCCCCGGCGGCGGCTACTGGTCGATGCCGAAGCTGTACGGCGACGGCTTCGTGCTCGTCGGCGACAGCGCGGGCTTCGTCAACATGGCGCGGCTCAAGGGCATCCACCTCGCGATCAAGTCGGGCCTGCTCGCGGCCGACGCGCTCGCCGAAGCGCTGCAGAAGAACGACACGAGCGCGGCGGCGCTGTCGAGCTACGCCGCGCGCTTCGAGCAATCGTGGGCGAAGACCGAGCTGTGGGGCGTGCGCAACTTCCGCGCGGCGTTCACGCACGGCTGGTGGACCGGATTCATCGACGCCGGCATCCAGCAGGTCACGAAGGGCCGCGGTCTGTTCGTCAAGCGCACCGTGTGCGCCGACCACGAGCACCGCGCGAAGCTCGCGGAGCTCGGCGGCACGCGGATGAAGAAGCCCGCGTTCAACGACCGCGACTCGCTCGACAAGCTGACCGACGTGTACCTGTCGGGCGCTGTGCACGAGGAGGATCAGCCGGCGCACCTCGTCGTCACC
>SCVU01000242.1 GCA_004296785.1 Planctomycetota bacterium | reverse complement strand
GGCCGTCCTGCGCGAACGCCATCGCGAGCGCCTGGTCCTGGAACTCCGCCGCGTCGTGCGGCGCGATGCCGTGCGCGCGCAGCCACGGACCGAGCGCGCGCCGCAGGTTCGACTCCGGGCTCGGCAGCAGGAGCGGCGCGCCGTCCAGCGAGCGCGGGAAGCGCCGCCGCAGCCGGCGCGCCAGCGCGGCCGCCGCGAGGAACACGACCGGGCACTCGCCGAGCAAGTGGCTGTGCACGCGCCCGCCGGCGGCCGGCGGCGCGTCGACGAACACGAGGTCGAGCTCGTGCAGCGCGAGCTCGGCGAACAGCCGCACCGACTTGTCCTCGCGGCACACGAGGCGCACGGGCGGCTGGATGCGCAGCGCCGGGCGCAACAGCTCGCGCACGACGAGCTTCGGCAGCGCTTCGGCGACGCCGACGACGAGCTCGACCGAGCGATCGGCGCGCTGGCCGGCCAGCACGCCCACGAGCTCCTCGCCGAGCTCGTGGATCTCGTCCGCGTAGCGCAGCGCCGCGCGGCCGGCGTCGGTCAGCACGAGCCCGCGGCCGCGCTTGTGGAACAGCGCGGCGCGCAGGCGCTCGCCGAGCGCGCGCACCTGCGTGCTGACCGTCGAGGGCGCCAGGCCGAGCTCGCGCGCCGCGGCCTGCACCGAGCCGCTGCGCGCGACCGCGCGGAAGTACACGAGGTGGTGGAAGTTGAGCTGGTCGACGAGCACGGGGCGCATGCGTCGAGCATACCGAATGCTGCATTCCAATCTTTCTGTTCGACCGCAGCATCGCGCTGACCGAGGATCCGCGCCGCTCCAACATGCTCGCACTCCTCGACACCACCGCCGCCGCCGCCCCGTCGATCGGCTCGCCGCTCCTGTGGGCCGGCTTCCTGGCCTTCGTGCTCGCGATGCTGGCGCTCGATCTGGGCGTCTTCCACCGCAGCGCGCACGAGGTCTCGCTCAAGGAGGCCGCCACCTGGAGCCTCGTGTGGGTCTCGCTCGCGCTCGTCTTCTGCGCCGGCGTGTGGCACTTCCACGGCGAGCAGAAGGGCCTCGAGTTCGCGACCGGCTACCTGATCGAGAAGGCGCTGTCGGTCGACAACATCTTCGTCTTCGTCGTCGTCTTCGGGTACTTCGGGATCCCGCGCCTGTACCAGCACCGCGTGCTGTTCTGGGGCATCCTCGGCGCGCTCGCGATGCGCGCCGCGTTCATCGTCGCCGGCTCGGCGCTGCTGCAGCGCTTCCACTGGCTGATCTACGTGTTCGGCGCGCTGCTCGTGCTGACCGGGATCAAGCTGCTGGCGCAGCGCGGCCAGGAGGTCGCCCCCGACCGCAATCCGGTGCTGAAGCTCGTGCGCCGCTTCGTGCCGGTCACGCAGCAGACGGTGTGCAGCAGCTTCACGCTGGTCGAGAACGGCCGGCGCGTCGCGACGCCGCTGCTGCTCGCGCTGCTCGTCGTGGAGCTCTCGGACCTCGTGTTCGCGATCGATTCGATCCCCGCGATCTTCGCGGTGACGACCGACCCGTTCGTCGTGTTCACCTCGAACATCTTCGCGATCCTCGGGCTGCGCTCGATGTACTTCCTGCTGGCCGGCGTGATCGAGCGCTTCCGCTACCTGAAGATCGGGCTCGCGCTCGTGCTCGTGTTCGTCGGCCTGAAGATGTCGCTGATGGATTTCTACAAGGTGCCGATCGGCGCCTCGCTCGCCGTGATCGCGCTGCTGCTCGGCGGCTCGATCTGGCTGTCGCTGCTCGCGACGCGGCACCGCGCGGATCAGCCGCGCTGAGCCGGGCGGAAGATGCGCCCCTCGAGCGCCTCGACCTCGTCGCGCGCGCCGCGCAGGCGCACGAACTCGCGCGCGGCCTTCGACATGCCGAGCGCGGAGACCGCCGCATCGAACGCGTCGTCGCCCGCGCACGCGAGCGCGCGCCACGCGTCGGGGAGCTCGGCGCGCGACCAGCGCTGCTGCAGCGCGAGCGCGCGCGCGTTCGCGTCGCGCTTGCGCACCGCGCCGGTGAACACGCGCGGGTACAGCTCGACCACGACCGGCAGGCGCGGCTCGTCGAACGGCCAGATCGAGGCGCCGGCCGCGCGCAGCCGCGAAAGGTACGGCATGCCGCGCAGCGAGCCGGTGCCGACCTGCGCGCCGACGAGCTGGTGGATCGACAGCGGCTTGTCGCCGCGCGAGGCGAGACCTTCGCCTTCGGTGCGGCGCAGCGGCGAGCGGTCGCTCGACGTCGCCGGGCGCTTGCCGCGCCAGAACGGCGCCTGCGGACCGGCGAGCCACTGCTCACCGCGCTCCTCCACCACGCGCCACACGTCGCCCGCGGCGCGGCAGCCGAGCTCGCGCGCGTGCCACGCCGGCAGCGCGAAGCAGAAGTCGAAGCCGAGCGCGAGCTCGCGTTCGGCGCGGATGCGCTGCTCGAGCTCGGCGACGAGCTCCTCGCGCGTGCGACCGGCGGCGAGATCGACGAGCTTCCCGCGCCGCGCGACGGCGCACCAGAGCTTGCGCCGCTGACCGGCGGCCGTCGCGTCGCCCGACCAGTCGATCGCGATGCACGTCAGCTCAGCCGCGCGCGCGTCGAGGTGCGCGGTCCAGTCGCCGCTCTCGATGCGCGGCGCGCTCGACGCGCGCGCGGGCGCGAACCACGCGTCGGCGCGCGCGCCGTCGGCGAGCTCGACCGCGCCGCGCCGGTAGTCGTCGTCGGCCGATTCGAACGCATCGAGGCGAGCGAGCACGCGCTCGTCGCAGTCCCACAGCTCGCCCGCGACCGCATCGGAGCCCGCCTCGAACAGCGCCGGGTGCGTGTCGAGGTCGCGCAGCAGGTAGCGCGGCGCGGTGCGCGCGGCGGCGGCGAACGTCGCTCCGTCGAGCAGCGCGTGGTTGCGCTCGCCGCGGCGCAGCGTGCCGTAGACGAAGACACGACCCACGCGGCGCGCTCCGTCAGTGCCCGCCCTTGCGCACAGCGCCCGGCATCGCGTGCCAGATGCGCAGGCACAGCAGGAAACCGATCACGGCGAACGGGAGCATGAACAGCGGCCAGTAGCTCCAGTCGCGCGTCGTGAGTTCGCCGAGACAGACCGCCTGAAGCCCGGTGCCGAGATACACGAACCCGTCGATCACGCCGACCGCGGTACCGGCGGCCTTGCGCCCGCCGAAGTCCATCGTCGCCGTTCCGGACAGCAGTCCGTGCGAGCCGATCACCGCAATGCTCATCACGAACATCAGCGCCGCCATCGCCCCGACGTTGTCGGGCGTCGGCGAGAGCGTGAAGTACAGGCCGACCGCGCCGAGCACGCACAGCCCGTAGAACAGCGCAACGGTCGGACCGCGGCGGCTGTGGAAGAACAGATCGGAGCACCAACCGGCGACGTTGCCGCCGATCACGCCCGCGACGAACAGCAGTCCGCCCCAACCGCCGCCGAATGCGAACGGCACGAGGCACGCGAGCCCCGCGAGCGCGATCAGCGAACCGCGCGCGCGGCCGGACATTTTGCGCGAGAGCAGGAACAGGCCGAGTCCGACTCCGAACGCGATCAGCAGGCCCGTGCCGCCGCCGACCGCGCCCCAGTTTCCCTTGCGCAGCGCGTGGTTGCTCGGAAGCTCCCAGACCTCCTTCGCGTAGATCGGGAACCAGTTCATCACGGCCTGGCGCAGCACCCCGGTGCAGAACTCGATGAACGCGACGGTCAGCAGGATCGGGTGCGTGAGGATCCGCCCGATCAGGCGCAGTCCCGACACCTGTTCGGCGTCGCCCGATACGCGCCCTTCGCCGGTGTCGAAGTCCTGCTGGCCTGCGTGCGAGGGCTGGTCGCGCAGCAGGAACAGCTCGACCGCGAACATCGCGAGCAGCAGCAGCGCCGGCGCGAGGAACGCCCACCAGGTGCGCGCGAGCCCGGCCTCGGTCGTTCCGGCGCGCGCGAGAATCCACTCGTTGCCGGTGAACGCGAGGAAGATCCCCGACGCGATCATCGTGCCGAAGATGCCCGAGAAGCCGCCGCGCTCGCGGATGTGGAACCAGGCCGCGTTGACCTTGACGATCGCGACCGCGGCGAAGCTCTGGAAGTACATGTTGGCCGCGTACAGGACGAGCACGCCCGTGTAGAGGCTCCCGGGGTCGCCGCTGAGCGCGCGTTCGAGATGCAGCCCGAGCGCGAGATTGACGACACCGGCGCCGAGCAGCGCGACGAGCATCGCCTTGCGGCCGCCGATGCGATCGGTGAGCGGACCGTTGATGATGAACGCGAGGCCGTAGACGAACGTCCCGACTCCGAAGATCTCGCCGAACTCGTCCTTCGTGAGCTGCTCGCCGAGCGCGTTCTTGGCGACCGTGAGGTTGTAGCGCCCCATGTACAGGAGCGCGTACGCGAACCCCATCGGGAACCAATTCCAGAAGCGGCGCAGCCGGTATGCGTCGCTGTGCGGCACGAACGGCGCGCCGGCCGGCGCGCTCGTCGACGCGCCGCTCAAGCCCGCGCCCCGCTCGCCGCGCGCTCGCGCACCAGGCGCGGCAGCTCGTGCACGCCGGCGACGAAGTGGTCGATCGCGCCGCCCGCGCGGTCCTTCGCGATCCATTCCGGCGTGTGCGGATGCCGGCGCAACACGAGCGTGCGCGGCGCGCCGAGCGCGTGCTCGCGCCGCAGCTTCGCCGGCAGCGCGAGGTCGAGCGTGTACACGTCACCGATCACCAGATCGGCGCGCTCCTCCTCGAGCACCGCGCGGTACTTCGGCCGATCGACGTACAGCGCGCGCCCGGCCAGCGCCTCGCACGCCGCGCTCGCCGTGTGCCACTTCTGCGCGTTCCCGCGCACCCGCAGCAGCGCCTCCGGCCCGTCGACCGCCACGCCCGCGCGCGCGAACCAGTGCGCGATCTTGTCCGGCGGCGAGTTCGAGACGATCACGACCTCCGCGCCGAGCGCGGCGAGCTCGCGCAACGTGTCGAGCGAGCCCGCGACGACCTCGGCCGCGTGCCGCTCGCGGAACTCGGCCATCGCGTCGAGGAAGCAGCGATTGGCGAACGCCGTCGCGCTCTCGAAGCCCGCGCGCGCGATCGCGTCGCGCAGCGGCCCGCCGATGCGATCGAGCTTCAGCGCGAGCGCGCTCGTCGCGAGCAGCGGATCCTCGTCGACGTACGCGACGATGCGCCCTTCCGGCGCCCAGCCGTACTCCTCGGGGCGCCGGCGGATCACGCCGAGCATCCGCTCGAGCTCCGCGGACACGCTCGCGCCCGCGAGTTCGGCGAGC
>SCVU01000241.1 GCA_004296785.1 Planctomycetota bacterium | reverse complement strand
ACCTCGGCGGCGGCACGTTCGACATCTCGATCCTCGAGATCGGCGACGGCGTGTTCGAAGTGCTCGCGACGAACGGCGACACGCACCTCGGCGGCGACGACTTCGACCGCGTGCTGATCGACTTCGTCGCGGACGAGTTCAAGAAGACCAACGGCGTCGACCTGCGCAAGGACGCGATGGCGCTGCAGCGGCTCAAGGAAGCCTGCGAGAAGGCGAAGTGCGACCTGTCG
Source organism: Planctomycetota bacterium (assembly GCA_004296785.1). Taxonomy (GTDB): domain Bacteria; phylum Planctomycetota; class UBA1135; order UBA1135; genus GW928-bin9. Next base: position 1,204 of record SCVU01000241.1, on the reverse strand, counting down.
GGCCTGCAACAGACCGAGCTCAACCTGCCGTTCATCACGGCGGACGCGTCGGGGCCGAAGCACCTGCAGCTGTCGATCACGCGCGCGAAGTTCGAGCAGCTCGTGTCCGCGCTGGTCGAGCGCACGAAGGGTCCGTGCCTGAAGGCGATCGAGGACGCGGGGCTCGCTCCGGCGAAGATCGACGAAGTGATCCTCGTCGGCGGCTCGACGCGCGTGCCGCTCGTGCAGGCGATGGTGAAGCAGATCTTCCAGCGCGAGCCCAACAAGAACGTCAATCCCGACGAGGTCGTCGGCGTCGGCGCCGCGATCCAGGGCGGCATCCTCGCGGGCGAAGTCTCCGACGTCGTGCTGCTCGACGTGACGCCGCTCTCGCTCGGCATCGAGACGATGGGCGGCGTGTTCACGCGGATGATCGACCGCAACACGACGATCCCGACCTCGAAGGGCAACGTGTTCTCGACGGCCAGCGACAACCAACCCTCCGTCGAGATCAAGGTCAGCCAGGGCGAGCGCGAGTTCGCGCGCGACAACCGCCTGCTCGGCACGTTCCACCTCGACGGGATCGCGCCCGCGCCGCGCGGCATGCCGCAGATCGAAGTCACCTTCGACATCGACGCGAACGGCATCCTCAACGTCTCCGCCACCGACAAGGGGACGGGCAAGAAGCAGCAGATCCGCATCGAGTCCTCCTCGGGGCTCTCGAAGGACGAGGTCGAGCGGATGCGGCGCGAAGCCGAGGCGCACGCCGGCGAAGACAAGGCGAAGCGCGAGTTCGTCGACCTGAAGAACCAGGCGGAACACACGGTGCACGAGCTCGACAAGCAGCTCGGCGAGCACAAGGACAAGCTGCCGGTCGGTGATTTGAAGGCGATCGAGGACGCGAAGGCGGCGGTGCTCGAGGCGTTGAAGGGCGAGGACAAGGCGAAGCTCGAGGCGGCGTTGCAGGCTTTGCAGAGCGTGGCGCAGAAGCTCGGGCAGGCGGTGTATCAGAGCCAGCAGCAGGCGAGCGCGGCCGCCGGCGGGCAGGCCGCCGGTGGCGCGCCGAAGACGGAGAAGGCGAACGGCGACGAGCCGGTCGACGCGGACTTCGAGGTGAAGACGTAGTTGCGACGCGCGACGGCGAGTTCGGGTGAAGGGGATCGCGCGCTGCGAGCGTGCGCGCGTTGGAGTCGCTGCTCGAGCGCTCCGTGCTCGCCAGGCGCCG
>SCVU01000240.1 GCA_004296785.1 Planctomycetota bacterium | reverse complement strand
GAGTACCGGCGCGCGTCGGCGTACTTCAGCCTGCACCACGAGCACGACATCACGAACGCGGTGTACGAGCTCGGCTGGACGCCGCGCAGCTACGCGGAGGGCGTGAAGGAAGTCGCGGCCGGCGACTGGTGGAAGCACGAGGATCCGGCGGCGGTGCACGTCGCGGTCGCCGACGCGAAGGCGTCGTAGTCAGCAGCTCCCGTCCATTTCTTTCGACGCGGATGCAACCGAATCGCCTCGCGCGACGGGTGTTCGGCTAGAGTCGGGGGATGGGCGCACGGGGATCGCGCCGACCGACCCGCACGAAAGGCACCGCATGCACCTTGGCTTCGCGTCGCGTTCCGTTCTCACCTTCGCGCTCGCCGGCCTGCTGAACTCCGTCGCGAGTGCCGGACAGATCCGCGTGCCGGCCGACCAGCCGACGTTGCGACTCGCGCTGCTCGCCGCCCAGCCGGGCGACGTGATCCTCGTCCAGACTGCGGCGCCGCAGGATTGTGTCGTGATCACGAAGCCGGTCACGATCATCGGCGACCCCGTGCTCCTGCTGTGGGAGAACGAGCCCAATTGCGGCACGAAGGCGACCGTGGAACTCGCCGGTCCCGGCAGCGGTGCCGTGGCGATCTCGAACGCGGTGGTCTACGGCTCGTTCGACTGCTACTACCCCGCCACTCCGATCGGCGGCACGGGCTTCACGTCGCTGTTCCTCTACAACGTGAACATCCCCAAGCCGAACGCCGGCCTGACCGGCATCGGCGTCGGCGTCGAGGGCCTTCGGACGACGGGGATCCCGTTCGTCGCGCTCGAGCGCTGCCACATCGACTCGGCGCAGAACAACACGGACGACTGCACGCAGGGATCCGCGGTGCAGCTTGGGATCGCGAACCACGCCGCGGTGGACGTCGGCCACGGCTCGCTGCTCGTGCTCGACTCCAAGCTGCACGGCAGCAGCGGCGGCTTCCTCTGCTCGAAGAACGCGATCTTCTGTCCAGGCGGTCTCGCAACGGCCGGCGGTGAGGGCGCGAGCGCGGTCAAGGCGGGTTCGGTCCACGCGGCGAACTCGATCCTGACGGCGGGCGTCGGGACGACCTACGTCGCGTGGACCGGATACCCGGGCAAGTCGCAGTCGCAGGTGTGCTGGGTCTACGGCAGCTACCCGGCCGTCATCGCGACCACGTACGTGACGCTTCCCGGCGCCATCGCCGCGACGGGCGATGCGAAGCTCGGTGGCCAGTGGCAACTCGAGTTCGACCTGCCGAGCGGCGCGAGCTACGCGCTCTTCTCCTACGGCGTCGGCAGGCCGATCGAGTTGCCGGGACTCGGCACGGCGTTCCTCGACTCGGCGACGTTCACCGTGCTCGGACTGCTGAGCGCGACCGGCGGCGTGGGAACCAAGAGCTACGTCGTGCCCGCGTCGACGAGCCTGCTCGGTTTGCAGATCGCGCTGCAGCCGCTGCATGCGGGCCAGGGTCTGTTGCGACCGGTGGCCGCGGCGATCATTCCGTGACCCGGACGCGGACGCCGCTCGCACGCGCCTTGGCGGACTGTCGCACGCGCACTAGCGTGGAGCCTCTCCGGAGGTTCCCGATGGTCCGCCCCAACACCGCTCTCGTCGCTTCCTTGCTTGTCGCTGCCCCCGCGTTCGCCGCGCAGATCCGCGTGCCCGCCGATCAACCGACGCTCGCCGCCGCGCTTGCGGTCGCCGCGCCCGGCGACGTGATCCTCGTGCAGACCGCGGTCAATCAAGGCGCCGTCGTGATCACGAAGCCGGTGACGATCCTCGGCGACCCGGTGCTCAACATCCAAGCGCAGGGCGTCGGCTGCATCCCAGTCCCCCTCGTGCAGTTGAACGGCCCCGGCAGCGGCACCGTGACGATCGCCGATGCGACGGTGAGCTCGAACTTCGACTGCGCGAATCCGCCGACGCCGATCGGCGGGATCGGCTTCGCGGCGCTGCACCTGTACAGCGTCACGATTCCCGAGCCGCTGTCGGGAGCGAGCGGCTACGGCAAGGGCGTCGAAGGCGTGCGCACCGTCGGGATCCCGTTCGTCGCGATCGAGCGCTCGTCGATCCGCTCCGCGCAGAACGACACCGACGACTGCCTGCCGTTCGCGCCGAACGGCGGACTTGGGCTAGACAACTACGCCGCGGTCGACGTCGGCGCGGCAACGTTGGTCGCGCTCGACAGCGAGCTGCGCGGCGGCAACGGCGGATACCTGTGCTCGATGTTCGGCCTCGGCTGTCCGCTGAACGTCGCGACGAAGGGCGGCGAGGGCGCGAGCGCGGTCAAGGCCGGCGTGTTCCACTCGGCGAACTCGGTCGTCGCCGCGGGCGCGCCGTCGCAGTACCTCGCGTGGTCGGGCAGCGCGGGCTCCGGCACGCCGACGATCTGCCACACGTACACGAGCTACCCGGCGGTGATCGCGCCGGTGCAGAGCCCGCTGCCGGGTTGGGCGAACAGCACGGTGCGCGCGAAGCTCGGGCAGAACTGGTCGCTGTCGATCGGCGCGAGCGGCGGCCCGGTGTACGGCTTCGTCAGCTTCGGCTGGGGCACGCCGATCACGCTGCCCGGGCTCGGCACGGTGTTCCTGCAACCCGGCGCGTTCTTCGGGCTCGGGCTGTGGTCGAACGGCACGCCGACCCTCGTGTCGTACGCGATTCCGAACGACTCGACGCTGCTCGGCGTCGAGCTGTGCGTGCAGGGCTACCACGCGACGCAGGGACTCTGGCGGCCGGTCGCGGACGTGATCGGGAACTGAGCGAGCGCGTGCGCGCGGCTACTCGCGCCGACCTTCGACGCCGCTGACGCGCACGCCGTTGCGCTCGAGCAGCTCGACCGTGACGCCGCGGCCCGCGACGAGCGCGCCCGCGACGTGCGTGTTGCGAGAGCCGCACGACGGCGAGCGCTCCTTCAGGTACGCCTTCGCGATGCCGTGCGCGACGCACGTCGCGAGCGCACCTTCGGCGCCATCGCGGAACTGCGCGGTCACGTCGATGCCCGCATCGGTGACGACGCGCGCGCGACCGTCGAGCACGTCGGCCGCGCTCGCCTCGAGCCACGCGGCCGGCCGCGGCGTGCCGAGGCCGCCGTGCTCCTCCGGACAGAACGGGACCGCGCGTTCGCCGCGCGCGTCGAGCTCGCGCTCGAGCGCCGAGTCGCGGTTGTGCCGACCGTCGTAGCGGCACTCGCGGCCGAGCAAGCACGCGCTGACGAGCACGGGCAGCCGCGGATCCGACACGCTACTTCGCCTTGGCGCGCGCCGGTCGAGCCTTCGCGACGCCGTTGCGCGTCGGCGCGCCGGCCGCCTTCGCCTTGCGCGCGGGAGCAGCAGCCGCCTTCGCGGGCGCGGGCGCCTTCGCCGGCCCCTTGAGCGGCCCCTTCGCCGGCGCGTCGGCCGTGCGCTGCACCTGCACCTTGCCCGCCGACGGGCACGTCGTCGCGAGCACGCACTCGGTGCAGTGCGGCTCGCTGCGCTTGCACGTCGTTTGACCGTGCAGCCGCAGCAACTGATACGCGCGCTGCAGCGGCGCGCACTGATCGGGCAGCTCCGACGCCGCCGCGCGCTGCGCGCTGCGATACGCGGTCGCGTAGTCGTCGCTCTCGACGCCGAAGCCGAGGCGCACGAGCACGCGCAAGCCGTTCGACTCGAGCGCGAGCACCGGCCACGCGTCGCAGAACAACAGGATCTGCTCGGCGCCCGGCGCGCCGATCGACGGGAAGCGCTCGAGCGCGCGGCGCGCCTTCGCGGTCGGCTCGGTCAGCAGTTGCCCGAGGTCGCCGCCGCCGAGGGTCAACGCGAGTTGCGCGCAGGCCTTGAGCTTCGCGACGCGCTTGTCGGCGATCGGGCCGCCGAGCTTCGCGATCGACAGGAGGTCATCGGTCGACGCGGCCGCGATCGCCTTCGGCTCGAGGCCGACGCGGCGCTCGAGCGCGCGGTAGGCGCGCACGCGGTGCTCGTCGTCGACGAGGTACGCGATGTTGTGCCACACGATCCACGCGAACGGCGTGCGCAACAGCGGCCGCTTCTGCGTGCCGTAGCGTTTCTCCAGGCGATCGAGGGATGCGGAGAGCGACAGGAGCGCCAGTCTAGGGGCTGCGCTCGCCCCGAGGTGGACAATTCCAGCGGCCGGGCGCTACTCGTCGTCCTCGGCGGCGCGCAGCGCGGAAAGCACGGAGAAATCCTCGAGCGTGCTCGTGTCCTGCGACGTCTCGCGGCCCGCGGCGATGTCGCGCAACAGGCGCCGCATGATCTTGCCCGAGCGCGTCTTCGGCAGCGCCGCGGCCCAGCGCACCTCGGCCGGCCGCGCGAGCGAGCCGATCTCCTTCGCAACGTGCGCGCGCAGCGTCTCTTTGAGCGCATCCGTCGCCGTCGCATGCGGCTTCAGCGTGACGAACGCGACGACTGCTTCGCCCGTCACCTCGTCCGGTCGACCGACGACCGCCGACTCGGCGACATCGGTGTGCGACACGAGCGCGCTCTCGATCTCCATCGTCGCGAGCCGGTGCCCGCTGACTTTGATCACGTCGTCGACGCGCCCCATGATCCAGTAGTAGCCGTCCGCGTCGCGCCGGCAGCCGTCGCCGGGAAAGTAGTAGCCGGCGAACTTCGACCAGTACGTCTGCTTGTACCGCTCCGGGTCGCCCCAGATCCCGCGCAGCATCGACGGCCACGGCTTGCGAATCGCGAGCAGTCCGCCCGAACCCACCGGCACTTCGCGGCCGTCCTTGTCGAGCACGACCGGATCGATGCCGAAGAACGGCCGCGTCGCGGAACCGGGCTTCGTCGCGGTGACGCCGGGCAGCGGCGAGATCGCGATCGAGCCCGTCTCGGTCTGCCACCACGTGTCGACGATCGGACAGCGGCCGCCGCCGATCGTCTGCTGGTACCAGATCCACGCGGCCGGATTGATGGACTCGCCGACGGTGCCGAGCAGGCGCAGCGACGAGAGGTCGTGCTTGGTGACGTGCTCGTCGCCCCAGCGCATGAACGTGCGGATCGCCGTCGGCGCGGTGTAGAGGATCGTCACGCGGTGCTTCTGCACGATCTCCCAGAAGCGTCCGCGGTGCGGCGCGTCCGGCGCGCCTTCGTACATCACGATCGTCGCGGCGTTGGCGAGCGGCCCGTAGACGACGTACGAGTGCCCGGTGACCCAGCCGACGTCGGCGGTGCACCAGTAGACGTCGTCGTCGCGCAAGTCGAACACGTAGCGCGCCGACAGCCACGCGCCGACGACGTAGCCGGCGGTCGAGTGCATGATGCCCTTCGGCTTGCCGGTCGAGCCCGAGGTGTACAGCAGGAACAGG
>SCVU01000239.1 GCA_004296785.1 Planctomycetota bacterium | reverse complement strand
TGGGAGGTCGTGCGGATCCCGGAGCTCGTCGAGCTGCTCGAAGAGGCGCGCGCGACGGCCGCGACGTGCGAGCGCGAGCTCGCGAGCTCGTCGTCGCGCGGCGAGCTCGTGCTGCAGGTGCACGCGAGTCGTTTCTCCGCCGCCGGCGCGGGCGCCGGGCTCGTGCTCGTGTTTCACGACATCACCGAGCTGCGCCGCCTCGAGCGCATCCGCCGCGACTTCGTCGCCAACGTCGGTCACGAGTTGAAGACGCCGCTCACCGCGATCAGCGGCTACGTCGAGACGCTGCTCGACGGCGCGCTCGACACGCGCGCCGATCTCGAGCGCTTCCTCGCGCGCATCCAGGCGAACACGCAGCGGCTCTCGCACCTCGTCAGCGATCTGCTGAGCCTCGCGCGCATCGAATCGGGCAAGTCGATCCAGCGCATCGAGCCGCTCGGCACGCACGACGCGATCGACCAGGCGCTGCGGCAGCACGAGCCGGGCGCGCGCGCGAAGGCGCTCACGCTCGAGCTCGCGCGCGACTCCGTCGACCGGCGCGTGCTCGCCGACGCCGAGGCCGTGCGCCAGATCCTCGACAACCTGATCGACAACGCGATCAAGTACACGCAGCGCGGCAGCGTCCGCGTCCGCTCGCGCGACAGCGGCGAGTTCGTGTGCCTGGAGGTCGAGGACACCGGCCTCGGGATCCCCGAGCAGGACCGCGAGCGGGTCTTCGAGCGCTTCTTCACCGTCGATCGCGCGCGCTCGAGCGAGCTCGGCGGGACCGGCCTCGGCCTGTCGATCGTGCGCCACCTCGTGGTTGGGATGCGCGGGCGCCTCGAGCTCGACAGCGAGCTCGGACGCGGAAGCACTTTCCGGGTCCTGCTGCCGCGCGCTGACCGGTAGGCCGGGTCGGCGCCGGCCGCCCCGGCTCCGCCTAGCCTCAGGGTTGCGGATAAGCTTATTGCCGGTACCGTATTCGGGCTCTGGTACCCGCCGGCCGGCCCGCCGGCGCCCCCGTGCTTCCCATCCCTGGTCCTCTCATGTTCCAACTGAAGAACCTCTCCTCGCGTTGGCTCCTCGCGCCGCTGGCGCTCGTCCCGCTCGCCGTGAGCTGTGACAACAGCGACGACGACAGCAGCGACGGCCTCAAGGACTCCGCCGCGGCCTCCACGTTCGACGGCGAGATCGCCCGCGCGTGGATGAATCAGATGTACGCGCTGGTGAAGTCCAACGGCACGGCGCCGCCCCAGGCATCGCGGATCTACGGGTACTGCGGCGTCACGATCTACGAGGCGAGCGTACGCGGGATGGCGGGCCACAACTCGCTCGAGGGGCAGCTCAACGGGCTCGTCGATCTGTCGGAACCGACCAACAAGAAGCACCACTGGCCGAGCGTCGTGAACCGCGCGATGGCGGTCGTCGCGACCAGCTTCTACGCGGGCAATGCGGCCGCGATCGATGCGCTCGAGGACGGCTTCGACGCGACCTACGACGGCACGGTCGCGGCGGACATCCGCGCGCGCTCGATCCAGTACGGCGAGGACCTGGCCAACGAGATCCTCGTCTGGGCAGCGGCGGACGGCTTCGCCGGACTCGCCGCCTGCAACGCCGCCTACGTCCCGCCGGGCAACCCGGGCGACT
>SCVU01000003.1 GCA_004296785.1 Planctomycetota bacterium | reverse complement strand
GGCCTTGGCGCGCTGCCGGCGCTCGCGCTCGGCGGGCGCTGCGCGTGGCGCTGGGGCGGGCTCGCGGTCGGCGCCGCGATGGGAGCGTGGCTGTACTTCGGCCCGGCCGCCGGCTGGCCGTCGCAACCGCGCGGGATCAACGCGTGGTTGCTCGGCGCGAGCCTGCTCGGCGGCGGCGCGTGGCTCGGACTCGCGCTCGGAACCGGCGTGCGCGCGCTGCGCGAGCGCGCCGAGCGCACGGATCTGCTGATCGTCTGCTGGCTGCTCGGCTTCGCGTTCGCCGCCGTCGTCGGCGTGCCGTTCGGCTGCGCGCGCTACGCGCTGCCGGCGCTGGCGGGCCTCGCGCTGCTGGTAGCGCGCGTGCTCGGTGCGAGCGCGCGGCCGCGGCTTGCGCTGGCGCTCGGCGCGCTCGCACTCGCCGTGCAGCTCGCGCTCGGCGCGCTCGCAGCGACCGCGGACTTCCGCGCGGCCGCGATCTATCCGAAGTACGCCGAGCAGGTCCTCGCCGTGCAGCGCAACAGCGGCTTCGAGGGCCGCACGTGGATCTGGGGCGACATCGACTTCCGCTGGTACCTCGAGGAGGCCGGCGTCGGCAGCGTGATCGCGAGCGCGTCGAACGAGCCGGCCGAAGGCGATCGGCTGCTGAAGTCCTCGGTCTGCACGTCGAGCCCCGACGACGGCAAGAGCGGCGACTACAAGCTGCACCGCGAGCTCGTGCCGCGGCTGCGCGTCGTCGACGAGAAACTGTTCCACGACCGCTGGCCGGTGCGCGTGCACAACTCCTACGCGGCCGCCGGCCTGTACCACGTCGATGCCGGCGTGCTGCCGTTCGCGTTCTCCGAGGCCGACCACGACCGCATGCAGGTGTGGGAGGTCCAGGGCGGCAACGCGCTGCTCGCGGCGTTCGCGACGGCCGACAAGGAGTCGTACGCGAAGCGCCCGACGCGCGGCGGCAACCTGCGCGTCGAGCGCTACGTCGCCGGCACCGACGAGGACCAGCACCTGTCGCTCGCGTTCACGTTCCCCGGGCGCGTGACGTGGCGCGACGTCGAGGTGCCCGCGGACGGCGAGCTCGTGTTCGAACTGGCCGAGCACGCGCGCCTCGTCGAGTACTCGGAGCCGGGCCCGGGCTCCGTCGCGCGCGTGCGCATCGGCACCGAGGTCGTGTTCGAGCGCGCGCTCGACTCGCGGCGCGTGGCGGCCGACCGCGGCTGGCATGCGTTCCGCGTCGACCTCGCGAAGTACGCCGGGCAGCGCGTCGCGCTGACCTTCGAGGTCGGCGCGCAGCCGCCGCCCGCCGATTGTCCGCCGCAGGCCGCCGAGTACGTGCTCGTGGGCTTCGGCGAGCCCAGGCTGCGCGCGCGGCAGTAGCGCGGGTGGGAGCGTCGCCGAAAAACGACGCGCGGGGCTCAAGCGGAAACCGTTTCCGGCCGATGCGGTCCGCCACACGACCATGCAGACCGCCGCACCGACGCTGACCCGCATCGAATCCACGCTCGAATCCGCGCTCGCGCGCGTGCACCAGCACCCGCTGTGGAAGGAGCTCGACGCCCCCGACGCCGCGACCGATCGCGCGCAGGTCGGGCTGGCCCTCGCGCTCGCCGAGTGGTCGGCCGCGAACCTGTTGTGCGCGCTGCGCCGCGCGCTGCTGCAGACCCGCACACCGTGGGTGCCGTCCGCGGACGGCGTCGCCTCGCGCCTCGTGCTCGAGCTGTCGCTGCTCGAAGAGGGCTGCGAGCGCGCGCGCGGCGAGTGGTGCAGCCGCAGCGAGGCGTTCCGCGCGCTGCTCGCGCGCACCGGCGTGCCGCTGGCGGCCTTCGACGCGTTCATCGCGCGCCTGCGCGCCGGCGAGCGCCTGCGCCTCGCGTTCTCGCTGTCCGGCCTGCCGACGAGCGCGGTCAGCGCCGCGCAGCACTGGCAGCAGGCCTGCGACCGCGGCTGGGCGCACGAGATCGCGGCGGCCTACGCGGCGCTGCGCCTCGCGCTGCCGGCGCGCGGCTACGTCGATCACTGCCGCGCGCGGCTCGCCGATCACGCCGAGCGCGACGCGCTGCTGCGCCCGCTGCTCGAGCTCAACGTCTCGCCCGCCGGCCACGGCGCGGCGCAGCTCGCCGAGCGGCTCGCCGCAGCGCGACCCGAGGGCGCCGACGAATCCGCGGCGGCCGCGTCGAGCGCGCTCGGCGCGCTCGAAGCGCTGCTCGATCAGCTCGCCGATCAGGTCGCCGCGCGCCGCGTCGAACGCCGCGCGGCGCTGCGCCAGAGCGCCTGACGCGCGCGCCCGCGGCGTGCGGCCGCGCCTGACGCTTCTGCGCGGCACGCGCAGATGTTCGACTGGGGGGCTGCATGTCCGCAGTCCAACCGCCGCGCCTCGCGCCGAGGCGCTTCAGCCCCGCGCGACTGGCGTTCTTCCGCGGCGTCGAGCGCGTCGCCGCCGCGCT
>SCVU01000030.1 GCA_004296785.1 Planctomycetota bacterium | reverse complement strand
GCGCGCTGGCGTCCGCCCTCGTTGCCGGCGCTGCATCCGCCCAGGTCCGCAGCCCCGGCCTGCCGACCTCCGACTGGGCCGGCCTCCCCGCGAATCAGGCGACGCTCGCCGTGCCGACGCCGGACGTCGAGTTCTACAAGGCCGAGGACGAGGCCAACGGCCCGTTCCCGTTCCGCTACGGCGCGGTCGTCCCGACGCCGGCGAACGCGGCGCAGTTCGGCCAGTGGGATCGCGCCTCCGACGGCACGCTCGTCTGGCGCCTCGAGATCCGCTCGCCGGGCGCGTACTCGCTCGGGCTCGAGTTCACGAAGTTCGATCTCCCCGCCGGCGCGACGCTGTTCGTCTACGACGCCGCGAAGCAGAACGTGTTCGGCGCCTACACCGAGATCAACGAGAACCCCGACGGTCAGTTCGTGATCGAGCCGTTCCCCGGTGAGGTCGCGATCCTCGAGTACAACCAGCCGAAGGATGCGATCGGCCGCGCGAGCCTCGAGGTCGGCGCGGTGATCCACGACTACCGCGACGTGCTGTCGGTGCTGCACGGCGTGCCGAGCAGCGGTTCGGCGGGCGGCGCGGACGGCACGGTGTGCCTGGTCGACATCAACTGCCCGCAGGGCGCGAACTGGCAGAACCACAAGCGCGCGACGATGCGCACGGTCTCCGGCGGCGGTCTGTGCTCGGCGGCGCTGATCAACAACACGGCGAGCGACGGCACGCGCTACGTGATCACCGCCAACCACTGCGGCCAGTCGTCGAACACGGTGTTCCTGTTCAACTACGAGACGGCCGGTTGCGGCTCGGGCAGTGCGCCGCAGACCCAGAGCGTCAGCGGCGCCACGGTGCTCGCGACGAACGGCACGTACGACGGCCGCTTCATGCGGATCAACAACGCGATCCCGGCGGCTTACAAGCCGTACTTCTGCGGCTGGTCGCGCGCGACGAGCGGCTTCTCGCAGGCCACGAGCATCGGTCACCCGAGCGGCGGCCCGAAGAAGATCTCGATCGACAACAACGGCTGCACCGCGTCGACGGACGTGTGGAACGCGAACTGGGACACCGGCATGCTCGAAGGCGGCAGCTCGGGCGGCCCGATCTACGACCAGAACGGTCGCTTCCGCGGGCAGGCGTGGTGGGTGACGAGCTTCAACTGTTCGACGCAGAGCGCCGGCTACGGCCGCTTCGACCGCTTCTGGACCAACAACAACCTCGCGCAGTGGCTCGCACCGGGCGGCGGCACGCCGCCGACGACGCTCGACGCGTACGATCCGTTCGGCGCGCCGCCGGCTCCGCCGTCGATCACGACCGTCGCGCCGGCGTCGACGCAGGCGTTCTTCGCTTCGCAGATCACGCTGACCGGCACGAACTTCGGCACGGCGACGACGGTCAACGTCGGCTCGACGGTGCTGACGACGCCGCTCGGCTTCACGGTCAACTCGGGCACCGAGATCACGTTCTCCGCGCCGCCGCCGAGCAGCCTCGGCGCGGTCAACGTGACCGTGACGAACCCGGCGGGCACCAGCGCCGCGAAGACGCTGACCTACGTGGAGACGCTGCCGCCGGCGCTCGCGGTCTCGCCGTTCGGGTTGACGGGCACGACGCTCGCCTACGCGTACGGCGGCGGTGCGAGCGACATCGGCGTGCTCGTGTACTCGGCCGCCAACACGACGTTCCCGCTGTTCGGGTTCGACTTCCTGAGCGGCGCGGTCACGTTGAAGATCCAGTCGCTCGGCAGCCTCGGTCTCGGCGCGCACGCCCCGTTCGTGCCCGCGAGCGCCGTCGGACTGACGATCTACTCGCAGTTCATCGACGTGAACGAGCTGAACGGCACGGTCGTCGGCGTGACGAGCCCGCTGCCGACGACGTTCCTGTTCTGAGCACGGAGTCAGCACGCGCGGTCGACGCACCGCGCGCGCACGAGCAGCCCGCTCCCGCACAGGGGGCGGGCTGCTCGCGTTCCCGCTATCATCCTCACCGCTCATGGACCTCGTGCTCGAGCTGCAGGAGAAGGCCCGGCGACTCGATCGCCGCATCGTGCTCCCCGAAGCGCGCGATCCGCGCGTCGTGCAGGCCGCGGCGAAGCTCGCGCAGGCGAAGCTGTGCCGCCCGGTGCTGATCGAGGCCGCGGGCCTGGGCGGCGTCCCCGACGGCGTCGAGGTCGCGCGGCCGTCGCGCGACGCGCGCACGAAGAAGTTCGCCGAGGAGCTCTACGAGCTGCGCAAGCACAAGGGCATGACGATCGAGGACGCGCACAAGCGCGTGCTCGAGCCGCTCGTGTTCGGCGCGTTCCTCGTGCGCAGCGGTGATTGCGCGGCCGGCGTCGCCGGCAGCGAGTCCGCGACCGCCGACGTGATCCGCGCCGGCCTGTGGGTGATCGGGCTGCCGAAGGGCCTCGCGACGGTCTCGTCGTGCTTCCTGATGGTGTGGAAGGAGCGCGTGCTGACCTACGCCGATTGCGCGGTCGTGCCGGATCCGACGGCCGAGCAGCTCGTCGACATCGCGCTCGCGTCCGCGGAGACGCACCGCCGGCTCGTCGGCGAGACGCCGCGCGTCGCGCTCTTGTCGTTCTCGACGAAGGGTTCGGCCGAGCACGCGCGCGTCGACAAGGTGCGCAAGGCGGCGGAGCTCTTGCGCAAGCGCGCACCGGGCCTGACCTTCGACGGCGAGCTGCAGGCGGATGCCGCGCTCGTGCCGCAGGTCGCCGAGAAGAAGTGCCCGGGCTCGCCGCTCGGCGGACGCGCGAACGTGCTCGTGTTCCCCGACCTCGACGCCGGCAACATCGCGTACAAGCTCACGCAGCGGCTCGCGGGCGCCGCCGCACTCGGTCCGCTCGTGCAGGGACTCGCGAAGCCGTACATGGATCTGTCGCGCGGCTGCAGCGCGGACGACGTCGCGAACGTCGCCTGCATCGCGTCGGTCCTCTCGACCTGAGCGTTTCCGCGGGCGTGGCATAATCGGGAGGGCGGCCCTGCCTCCCCACATGCGCTCCCCCTCGCTGGCCTGCGTCGTCGGTCTCTGCTCCGCTCTCCCCGCCGCAGCGCAGGTCGCGCTCGACGCGCGTCCCACGAGCGCCGAGATCGGAAGAGC
>SCVU01000238.1 GCA_004296785.1 Planctomycetota bacterium | reverse complement strand
GCGTCGACGACCGCGTGGCTCCTGCAAGACGCGCAAGGTGCGTTCGGCACGACGTGGAGCTCGAGCACGGACGTCGTGACGAGCGAGATCGCGGTCGGCGACGTCGACGGCGACGGGCGCGTCGATCTGGTCGGTCAGAACGACGCGCTCGGACTGTTGCGTCCGCTGCTCGGTGCGAGCGGGCCGAGCTTCGCGGTTGCGCACGAGCATGTCGGCACCGGTGCGACGCGCGGAGTCGCGCTCGTCGATCTCGACGCCGACGGACGACTCGAGGTCGCGAGCGGCGCGAGCGCGGCGCACGAGCTGTGGCTCCATGCGAACCTGCGCGCCGACGCGGCGGGGGCGACGGCGTTCGGCAGCGGCACGGCCGGCTGCTTCGGCGCCGGCGGCACCGGCGCGAGCGGCGTGCTCTCACCCGGCGGTTCGGTGCGCGTGCTGACGAGCGGCGCGCCGCCGGGCGGGATCGGATGGGGGATCGTCGCGGTCGCGCCGATCATCGTTGGCGCGGATCCATTCGCGCTCGGCATCACGCTGCACGTCGACTTGCTCGCGGGCCCGGCGTTCGTGTTCGCGCTGCGCGCGGACGCCGCGGGCGCCGCGTCGCGCTTGTTCCCGATCCCCGCCGATCCTCAGCTCACCGGCGCCGCGATCCCCGTGCAGGCGTTGTGGCCGTGGTCGTCACTCGCACCCTGCGATCCGTCGCCGCTCAACCTGTCGACCTCGCGCGGACTGCAACTGCTGATCGGGCCGTGACGCAAGCGCTCGGTCAGAGGCTGCACGACGCTGGCTGACCGCGCGCGATCTTCACCGTCGTCGTCGCGAGCTCCTTCGACGTCGCTCCCGAAGACTCGTCCACAGCGAATGAGACGAGCGTCACGGTCCACACGCCGCACTCGAGAAGTCCGAAGTCGATGCGACGCGAGTCCGGCAGCGGTGGGCCTTCGAACGGGCCATCTGGACTCAGGCGGAACGTGCGAAACGCCATCGCCGCCGGATCTTCACACCGCATGTGCAGGAAGACCCCGCTGCTCGACGACAGGTCGTGCGCCGGATCGATCTGCACGACCAGCGGCGCGCAGTCGAGTTCGAGCTCGAGCCGGTGTTCGCTGCCAGCGCTCGGCGCGCTCCGCAGCGAGCCGCGGCCGACGGGTTGGCCGTCGATGTCGACGACGACGTCGAGTGCGTGCGCCGCTGGGATCGGTCCGCACCAACGGCCCTGGTCGTCCGTTTCGGCGAACGCGAATGCTCGTCGCTCGTTCGAGCGGGCGAGCGCGAGGCGCGCGCCAGCGACGTCCTTCCCGGCGGTGGTCACGTGCACGCACAAGCGAGCGGGGCAGAAGCGCGTCAGGTCCCAGGTCACGCTGCGCGCTTCGCCGGGTTCCAACGCGAGCTCCAGGCCCTCGGCTT
>SCVU01000237.1 GCA_004296785.1 Planctomycetota bacterium | reverse complement strand
TCGCACCCGTGTCCGCAGCACCGCTCAGATTGCCGCCCTGGATTGGCAACAGCGGCACCGCGGTCGGCACGTAGCGCGCCATCGACTCGAAGGCCGAGTAGACGATCACGACGTCCTTGCACTGGCCCGACTGGAACGCCTGCACGAGCAAGTTCGACGTGCGCGCGGCCGCGCGGTAGTCGGTCAGCTCGAGCACGGGCTCGACGAGGTAGCGCTCGATCTCGGCCTCGCGCCCGCGCCGGCACAGGTACTGGTAGCCCTTGCGGCCGTACACGAAGTAGCGCGGCTTGACGCCCGGGTGCTCGCGCAACCACTGCTCGAGGAAGCGGAACAGGTTCGAGTTGTACGCGCCGCACAGTCCGCGGTCGCTCGTCACGAGCAGGATCGCGGTGTGCTCGCCGGCGCCTTGCTTGAACAGCGGCCGGTCGCCGACGTCGTCGCCGAGCATCGCCGCGAGGCGGCCGACCAAGCCCGCGATCTCGCGCGCGTACGGCCGCGAAGCGACCGCGCGCTCCTGGAAGCGACGCAGCTTCGTCGTCGCGACCATCTCCATGGCGCGCGTGATCTGGCGGATGTTGCCGACGGATTTGATCCGTTGGCGCAGATCGCGAATCGAGGCCATGGGCTCTGGTCTACGCCTTCGCCGCGGGGTTGAGCTGCGCCTTGACGGTCTTGCAGGCCGCGTCGAGCGTGGCCTTGGCCTTGGCGCTGAGCTCCTTGCTCGTGCGGATCTCCTGGCCGACTTCCGGGTGGCTGTCGGCCATGTAGCGCAGGAACGTCTTCTCGAACTCCTGCACGCGGCGCGCGGGGAAGTCGTCGAGACCGCCCGAGGTGCCGCAGTAGATCGCCATGATCTGCTCCTCGACCGGCAGCGGCGCGTACTGGCCCTGCTTGAGCAGTTCGACCAGGCGCTCGCCGCGCGTCAGCTCCTGCTGCGTCGCCTTGTCGAGGTCCGAGCCGAACTGCGCGAAGGCCGCGAGCGCGCGGTAGCTCGCCAGGCCGAGGCGCAAACCGCCGGCGACCGCCTTGTCCTTCATCGCCTTGATCTGCGCCGAGCCGCCGACGCGCGACACCGAGATGCCGGCGTTCACCGCGGGCTTGACGCCTGAGTTGAACAGGTTCGACTCGAGGAAGATCTGGCCGTCGGTGATCGAGATCACGTTGGTCGGGATGTACGCCGACACGTCGCCTTCCTGCGTCTCGACGACCGGCAGCGCGGTGATCGAGCCGCCGCCCTTCTTGAAGCGCGGGTTGATCTTCGGCGCGTCGCGCGAGATCTTCGCCGCGCGCTCGAGCAGGCGGCTGTGCAGGTTGAACACGTCGCCGGGGAACGCCTCGCGACCCGGCGGGCGGCGCAACAGCAGCATGACCTGCCGGTACGCGAGCGCCTGCTTGTACAAGTCGTCGTACATGATCACGACGTGGCGGCCCTCGTCGCGGAAGCGCTCGGCCATCGAGCAGCCCGCGTACGCGGCGAGGTACTGCATCGAGGCCTCGTCGTTCGCGGAGGCCGACACGACGATCGTGTACGCCATCGCGCCCGACAGCTCGAGGCGGCGCACGACGTCGACGACCGTCGACTGCTTCTGCCCCATCGCGACGTAGACGCACAGCACCTGGTCGGGGTGATTCGGATCGCCGCCGCCGGTGTTCTTCTGGCTGATGATCGTGTCGATCAGCAGCGCGGTCTTGCCGGTCTGACGGTCGCCGATCACGAGCTCGCGCTGGCCGCGGCCGATCGGGATCATCGCGTCGATCGCCTTGATGCCGGTCTGCAGCGGCTCCTTGACCGGCTCGCGCTCGACCACCGACGGAGCGGGCTGCTCGATCGGCAGGAAGTCCTTCTCGGTGACGCCGAGCGGGCCGCGGCCGTCGACCGGGTCGCCGAGCGCGTTGACGACGCGCCCGAGCAGTTGGTTGCCGGTCGGCACCGAGATGATGCGCCCGGAAGTGCGCACGGTGTCGCCTTCCTTGACCTTCGTCGCGTCGCCGAGGAGCACGCAACCGACGTTGTCCTCCTCGAGGTTCAGC
>SCVU01000236.1 GCA_004296785.1 Planctomycetota bacterium | reverse complement strand
AAGCGCAAGGCGCTGTTGCGCGCGTTCGGCAGCGTGCACGGCGTCAAGGCCGCGAGCGTCGAGCAGCTCGCCGCGCTGCCGAGCATCGGCATGGAGCTCGCGCGGACGATCGTCGAGCACTTGCAGCGGCCGGCGGGGAACTGAGCGATCGGCTAGACTCGGCACTCCCATGGGACGCGCAACTCGCTGCGCGCGTGCACTCGCTCCGCTCGCTCTCGTTGCACTCGCGAGCTCGCACGCCGCTCAGAATTCTTTTTCCAAGCTGGCCGTCGGTCAGCGCATCTCGGATCTCAGCGCCGACGGCAGCGTCGCCGTGGGGACGAGCGGCTTTGGGCACTTCCGCTGGAGCGAAGCCGGCGGCATCGTCTTTCTCGGCGGCTACGGCCCGGAGGGCGCCGCGAATCGCGCGAAGATCTCGCGAGACGGCACGCGCGTGTGCGGAGGGAGCGTCGATCCGACGAGCGGTCAGTACGCGCTGTCCCTGTACACGGATGCGAGCGGTGCGTGGACTCAGCTCGCCGGGATCGGCGCGCCGTGCCTGGCCGAGGTCTCTTCCGGCGGTGCGATCAGCGGCGATGGCACGTCGATCGTCGGACGCGGATGGCTCGGCTGCGCGTCGGCGCACGCGCTTCAGTGGCACGCGTCGACCTCGACGTCGACGGATCTCGGATCTTCGAGTTCCGGCGGTGGGAGCTTCGCGAGCGGCACCAACCTCGACGGCAGCGTCGTCGTCGGGTGGGAGGAGGATGCGCTCGGCTCGCGCCAGGGAGCGGTGTGGGTCAACGGCGTGCAGACGCTGCTCACGGACGCCGCGAGCGGTCTTCCGCTCGGCGAAGCGCGCGACGTCTCCGACGACGGCACTTGGGTCGTCGGCGTCGGCGCCATCGGCAACGGCTACCAGGCGTGGCGGTGGAGCGTCGCGACGGGCGGCCAGTCGCTCGGGATGCTGCCCGGCGTCTTCGATCCGCGCGGCGGCGCAACCGCGATCTCGGCCGACGGACGGATCATCGTCGGCTTCGTGCACCCGGACGGCACGCCGGAGGTCTTCGCCGAGGGCTTCTTGTGGCGCGAGGATCTCGGGATGGTCGGGCTGACGAACTGGGCGATCGCGATGGGGCAAGCGGTGCCGGCAGCCACGCTGCTCTCGCTGCCGCGCGCGCTCTCCGATGACGGCAGCGTGATCGCCGGCGTCGCGCGCGTCGGCGGCGGCGGAGCCGGCTTCGTGATGCGCATGGACGAGCTGGTCGCGGACCGGTGGACGATCTCGCGCTCGGGCGGCGGCGCGCAGTCGCTCGCACTGCGGTCGGCGCCCGCGAACGCCGGCAAGCTCTACGTGCTGCTCGGCTCGCTGTCCGGGACGATTCCCGGCGTCTCCGCGGGCTCGCTGGTGCTGCCGTTGGTGCCGGACGCATACTTCGCCGCGCGACTGAACGCGCCGAACGCGCCGCCGATGTCGGGCGGCCTCGGCTTTCTCGATGCGAGCGCGCGAGCGAGCGCGACACTCACACTGCCGGCGGGCTTCGACGCGAGCCTGCTCGGGCTCGTCGCGCACCAGGCGTACGCGGTGCTCGACGTGCCCGGCAGCGGCGCGCTGCTCGACGTCAGCAACGCGGTGTCGCTCACGCTGGTGCCGTAGCGCGCGTGGCGCGGCGGCGGCGTGGGTTCACCGCGCGCGCAGCGTCTCGACCGCCGCGCGCACCAGCGCCGGATCGACGTCGAGCTCGAGAGCCGGCTCGACTCGATTCCGGGCGTGGGGGACGTCAAGCGCAAGCCGCTGTTGCGCGCGTTCGGCAGCGTGCACGGCGTCAAGGCCGCGAGCGTCGAGCAGCTCGCCGCGCTGCCGAGCATCGGCATGGAGCTCGCGCGGACGATCGTCGAGC
>SCVU01000235.1 GCA_004296785.1 Planctomycetota bacterium | reverse complement strand
GGGCGCAGCGCGAGCGCGTCGAGCTCGCGCAGCTGATGCCGCAGCCAGTCCAGCCGCCGCGCGCGCTCGGCGCGCGACGACTCGCGCGTCGCGAAGCGCCGGTGCAGCTCGAGCCACGCGCCGCGCGCCGCGCTCCACGCGCCGACGGCCGCGTGCAGCTCGCCGTAGGCATCGAGCAATCGCAGTTGCTCGGCCGGGTCGAACAGCTCCTGGTTCTCGTTCTGGCCGTGCACTTCGACGAGCAGCGCCGCGAGCGCGCGCAGCGCCTTCTGCGGAACCGGCCGGTGGTCGACGTGCGCGCGCGTGCGCCCGTCGCGCGCGAGCGAGCGGCCGAGCACGAGCTCGCGCTCGGCGCCGCCCTGCGGCCCGTGCAGCGACGGCGCATCGAATTCGGCCGCGATCTCGGGCAACTCGCGCGACAGCCACGCGCGGACCGCGTCCAGGCGCGGGCCCGGAGCGAGGCAGAAGCGGCCCTCGACGAGCGCGCGCTCGGCGCCGGCGCGCACCCAGTCGCCGCTCGCGCCGCGCATCCGCTCGCCGAGCAACAGGTCGAGCGCGCCGACGAGCAGGCTCTTGCCCGCGCCGGTCTCGCCGGTGATCGCGTTCAGGCCGGCGCCGAAGCGCAGCTCGACCTGCTCGAACAGCGCGAGGTCGCGGATGCACAGCTCGATCAGCATGGTGCTGACAGCAGGATGAACGGCGCGGCCGTCGGTTGCCAGTCGGCTGCGCGAACGGCCGGCCGTCGGCGCGATCGCCTGCCCTCCGCGCGACCGAATTGTGCGACTCGACCCGCCACCGTTCGCGCGGCCGTGCATCCAGGGAGTGGGGCACGCTCCGGTCCACACATCGCGACCGACCCATGCCCGTCAGCGCGCAGGGTGGGAACTCCGCCGGAGAAGGCAACCAGCGGAATCAGGCTCTGCAATTGAGGGCAATCCGTGTCACGGCACGGACGCGCGCTGGCGAGCGAGGGTCCGGCGGTCCGGACGGAGTCGACCGGGGCTGCCCCACTCGAACACCGACCATGATCCAACCCGACTTCCGAGAGATCGCTCGTCCGGTCCGGAAGGCATCTCGGCTCGCGGCGCGATCTCGCGCCCGGTGGCTCGCAACCAAGACCGGACGCCGGCCCACCAGAAGTGGTCCTAGGAAGGTGGCCCCATGAAGCTCGCGCCCCCGCACGATCGACCGCGTCGACACCCGGAGCGGATCGAGGCCTGGCCCTATCTGTTCTTCGCCGTCTCCGGCGCCGGGATCCTCTCGCTCGTCTGGCTGCTGCTGCGCGGCAACTGAGCGGCCGCGCTCAGTCGTCCGAGCAAAATGCCTGCAGCCGCGCGAGCTCCGCCCGCGCGTGCTCCGGCAGCCGGCCGGCCTGCGCGCGCTCGAACTCCGCCTTCGCCAAGTGAACCGCGCCGCGGTCGAGCAGGTCGAGCGCGCGGCTCGCGTGCAGGATCGCGCCTTCGCCGACGCTCTCCGACAGCGGGGTCGCGCGCAACACCTCGAGCCGCGCTTCGCCGAGCAGGTGCTCGCGGACCTCGATCTCGAGCTCGTAGCGGCGGAAGCGGGCCGCGTTCGTGAGCAGTGCGGCCGCCGGGCCGTCGGAGCGCGCGTAGAGCTGGCTCCACGGGCGATCCCATTCGTCGCGCTGCCACAGGAACTGCTCGTCGCCCCAGGCCGACACGCGCGTCCACGCGGCCGGGTGGAAGTGCGAGACCCACGCGTCCCAGGTCGCGACGCGGGCGTCGATCTGCACGACGACGCGCGCGCGCCGGCCGAGCCAGCGCAGGCCGTCGGCACGCAGCGCCGTGAGCTCGACGAGCGGCGGCGTCTGCGGCTGCGGCGCCTCCCACCAGCGCTCGCGCACCGAGACCGGTGCCTGCGCCGTCGGCGCAAGTTGCGCCTGCGCCGTCGGCGCGAATTGCTCCTGCGCGATCGGCGCGACCTGCGCCGGCACGAGCGACAGCGCCGCCGCCGGCAACCAAGTGAGACTCACGAGCACGCCGACCATGACGGGTTGCCTATCGGAGCCCCGCCGACGGCGCTGGAGGCCGATCTGTGGAAAAACGTTCCGCGTCAGAGCGCCTGCGGATGTCCGCCGATCCAAACCGCCTCGAGCGCGAGCTCGGGCCCGCGCAGCGCAATCAGGTCCGCGCGCGCGCCGACCGCGAGCTGCCCGCACTCGCGCTCGATGCCGAGCGCGAGCGCCGGCGCGAGCGATGCCATGGTCAGCGCGTCCTCGATGCCGACGACGCCGCGCGCGACGAGCTTTTGCACCTGCTCGAGCTGCCCGAGCGCCGACCCGGCGAGCTTCGGCGGCTCGCCCGCGTAGAAGAACGCGCCGCCCTGCGCGATGTGCTCGCGACCATGGCTGTGGAAGCGCTCGCAGCCGGTGCCCGCGCCGCGCAGCGCATCGCTGACCAGACAGATCGCGCGCGGACCGCGCGCGGCGAGCGCGAGGTCGATCGCGTCGCGCCCGACGTGCACGAGATCGCCGATCAGCTCGGCGTACAGCGCGTCCGCCGACAGTGCGAAGCCGACCAGGCCCGCCTCGCGGTGATGGAACGGCCGCATCGCGTTGTAGAGGTGCGTCGCGCCGCTCGCGCCGGCCTTCGCGGCCGCGCGCGCCTCGTCCGCCGTCGCGAGCGAGTGCCCGAGCGATGCGCGGATGCCGCAGCGCGCGAGCTCGGCGACGAGCTCGAGCGCGTGCGGCAGCTCCGGCGCCAGCGTGATCGTGCGGATGCCGCGGCCGGAGCCGCCGGCCGGGCCGAGCAGCTCGCGCAGCGCCGCCGGGCTCGGAGCGGCGAGCGCGGCGAGCGGCAGCGCGCCGGCGCTCGCGGGATTGACGAACGGACCCTCGAGGTGCAATCCGACGACGCGCGCGCCGTCGTCGAGCCGCGCGGCGCTCGCGGTCACGCGCTCGGCGAGCGCGCCGAACTCTGCGGGCGCCGCGGGGAACAGCGTCGGCTGGAACGCGGTCGTGCCGTGCCGCGCGAGCGCGCGCGCCATCTCGGGCAGTTGCTCGATCGGATCGCTGCCGCCGTAGCCGTGCACGTGCAGGTCGATCAGCCCGGGCGCGATCAGCGGGCCGGCCTGCGCGCGCGCGAGCTCCTCGGCGGCGAGGTCCGTCCGCACGGCGCGGATGCGCTCGCCGTTCCATTCGACGCAGCCCGCGACGAGCCGGCCGTCGAGCAGCAGTCTTCCGAGCGCGCGAGCGGCGCTCAAGCGCCCGCCTCCGGCGCGCGAGCGCCGGACGGATGCGATTCCGCCGCGCGCTCGACGTACCACAGGCTGTTCGTGCCGTACTCGCGCTCGTCGATCTCGAGCCCGGCTCCGAACTCGCTGGCGAGCACGACGCGGCGCGGCGAGTGGAACACGAGGATCCCGTCGCTCATCCGCTCGAGCACGAGCGCGCGAATCGCATCGAAGAGTTTTCGCCGCAGCGGGCCGCTCTCTAGCAGCGGGTACGGCGGATCGCAGAACACGACGTCCGGCGCCGCGCCGGCGACGTCCCACAGCGCCGGGTCGAGCGCGTCGCCGCGCACGATCTCGACGCGCTTCACGACGTCGAGCGCCTTCGCGTTGTCGCGCAGCACCTTGAGCGCCGCGACGTGGCTCTCGACGAGGCGCACGTGCGCGGCGCCGCGCGACAGCGCCTCGAGGCCGAGGCTGCCGGTGCCTGAGAACAGGTCGAGCACGCGCGCGCCGTCGAAGCGCTGCTGCAGCGTCGAGAACAGCGACTCCTTGACGCGGTCGAGCATCGGCCGCGTGCCGTCGCCCGGCACGGCCTCGAGCCTGCGTCCGCGATACTCGCCGGCGATGATGCGCACGCGCGCAGGATAGAGCAGCGCCGGGGCCGCGTCGCTAACGCTCGCGAGCACAGCGCAATTACGATAGCTCGGCCCGACTCATGATCCGCCTCCACGTCAACGTCGACCACGTCGCCACGCTGCGGCAAGCGCGCCGCGGCACCGAGCCCGATCCGATCGCATGGGCACTGGCCGCCGAGCGCGCGGGCGCTCACGGCATCACCTGCCACCTGCGCAAGGATCGCCGCCACATCCAGGACGCCGACGTCGTCGCGCTGCGCGCGCGCGTCGCGACGCTGCTCAACCTCGAGCTGTCGCTCGATCCCGAGATGGTCGCGTTCGGCGCGGCGAGCGGCGCCGACGAGTTCTGCCTCGTGCCCGAGCACCGCCAGGAGATCACGACCGAGGGCGGGCTCGACGTCGTGCGCGAGACGCCGCGCCTCGCCGAGGTGCTGCCGGGGCTGCGCGCGCGCGGCGGGAAGATCAGCCTGTTCGTCGATCCCGAGCTGCGCCAGATCGAGGCGGCGGCCGCGGCGGGCGCCGACTTCGTCGAGCTGCACACCGGCGCGTACGCCGGCGCGTGGAAGGACCGCGCGGCGCGCGAGCGCGAGCTCGCGCGGCTCGCCGCGGCCGCGCGGCGCGCGCACGCGCTCGGTCTGCGCGTCAACGCGGGCCACGGGCTCAACCTGGCGAACGTCGGTGCCGTCGCGGCGCTGCCGCACGTCGAGGAACTCAACATCGGCCACGCGATCGTCGCGCGCGCCGCGTTCGTCGGCATCGACGTCGCCATCGGCGAGATGCGCGCGGCCATCGGCTCCTGACCCCTCGAGCTCCCCCATGCATCCGCTCCGCGCACTCCCGCTCGCGCTCGTGCTCCCGACCGCGCTCGCCGCGCCGCTGTGCGCGCAGAAGTCCGCGATCCCGCCGCTGCGCGAGCCGGTGTTCCAGAAGTACTCGCTGTCGCGCGAGTTCACGGCCGAGGGCGCGTGCGTCGGCGACTTCGATCGCGACGGACAGCTCGACGTGCAGTCGGGGCCGTACTGGTACAAGGGGCCGGAGTTCGAGCTGCGCTCGGAGATCTATCCGCCGCGCGCATTCGATCCCGCGGTCTACTCGGATCACTTCCAGTCCTGGGCGCAGGACTTCGACGCCGACGGCTGGTCGGACGTGTTGATCGTCGGCTTCCCGGGGCGCGAAGCGCATTGGTTCCGCAATCCGCAGGAGCTCGCGCGGCCTTGGGAGCGCTCGCTGGTGATCGACGAGTGCAGCAACGAGTCGCCGCTGTTCGTCGACGTCGATCTCGACGGCAAGCGCGAGCTCGTCTGCATGCGCGGCGGCGCGTTCGGCTGGGCCGCGCCCGATCCGAAGGATCCGCGCGCGCCGTGGCGCTGGCGCGCGCTGTCGCCGAAGGTCGCCGACGGACCGTTCGTGCACGGGCTCGGCGTCGGCGACGTCGACGGCGACGGCCGCGTCGATCTGCTCGAGCGCTCGGGCTGGTGGGAGCAGCCGGCGTCGCTCGCGGGCGATCCGACCTGGACGAAGCACGACGCGGCGTTCGGCCAGCAGGGCGGCGCGCAGATGTACGTGCTCGACGTCGACGGCGACAAGGACGGCGACGTGATCACGTCGCTCAACGCGCACGGGTTCGGGTTGTCGTGGTTCGAGCAGCAGCCCGGTGCGAGCGCGGGCGCCGCGCCGACGTGGGTCGCGCACGCGATCCTGCCTGTCGCGAAGGACGAGCCGACGGCGCGCGACCTCGACGGCAACCCGGTGCGCTTCGCCGAGCTGCACGCGGTCGAGCTCGCGGACATGGATCGCGACGAGCGGCTCGACATCGTCACCGGCAAGCGCTGGTGGTCGCACGGCGCGGCGGGAGATCCGGAGCCGGGCGCGCCGGCCGTGCTGTACTGGCTCGGCAACAAGGTCGCGACAAGCGGCAACGTCGAGTGGACCGCGCATCGCATCGACGATCAGTGCGGCATCGGCATCCAGCTCGTCGTCGACGACATCGACGGCAACGGGCACATGGACGTCGTCGCCGCCGGCAAGCGCGGCCTCGCCGTGCTGATGCAAGTGAAGCCCGAGGCGGCCGCGGCGACGCGCGCGCTCGAACAGCGCGCGCGCGAGCAGGGCGCCGCGAAGCCGCCCGCGAAACCCGACGGCTTCGCGCCGCTGTTCCCGGCGAGCACGCCGGCGGCGCTCGACGGACACCGGCCGCGCGGGACGGCGGGCGAACTCGACTTCGGCTTCGAGTCGGGGCTCGGCGACTGGAGCGCCGAAGGCGCGGCCTTCGACGAGCAGCCGATCTTCGGCGACGCGCCCGCGCAGCGCGGCCGCGATGGCGCGCGGCCCGCCGGCAAGCAGTGGATCGGCGGCTTCGAGCGCTTCGGCGATCAACCGACCGGCAAGCTGACCTCGAAGCCGTTCGAGGTCGACGCGGACTGGGCGAGCTTCCTCGTCGGCGGCGGCGCGACGCGCGCGACGCGCGTCGAGCTCGTCGACGCCGCGGGGCTCGTGTTCTTCGCGTGCTCGGGCACGAACGCCGAGGCGATGCAGCGCGTCGCCGTCGACCTGCGCGCGCGGCGCGGCCAGCGCATCCGCGTGCGGCTCGTCGACGACGCGACCGGCGCGTGGGGCCACGTGAACTTCGACGATCTGTGGCTGCACGAGCGCGCGCCGGCGATCGGCCGCGCGCCGGGCGAGCGCGAGCCGTCGATCTGGTTGCTCGATGGGAAGCGGCCGCTCGCCAATCTCGACTTCGAGCAGGGCTCGCTCGCCGGCTGGACCGCCGAGGGCGAGGCGTTCCGCGATCAACCGGTGCGCGGCGACCTGACGCTCGCGCGCCAACGCGAATCCGCGCGCCACCAGGGCGAGCACTGGATCGGCGGCTACGAGACGCACGGCGATGCGCCGACCGGCACGCTGACCTCCGATTGGTTCGAATCGAGCGCGCCGTGGGCGAGCTTCCTCATCGGCGGCGGCAACGGCGACGCGACGCGCGTCGAGCTGTGGCTCGACGGCGCGACCGCGCCGTTCTTCAAGACCTCCGCCGCGAACTACGAGGGCATGCAGCGCGTCGTCGTCGATCTGTCGAAGCAGCGCGGGCGGAAGATGCGCATCGTGCTCGTCGACCAGGCGACCGGCGGCTGGGGCCACGTGAACTTCGACGACTTCCTGCTGCACGAGGAGCGGCCGGTCTTCGCGCGCGACGACGACGTGCCGGCGATCCTGCCGCGCGATGAGGTGATCCACGCCGGGCTTGCGCCGCAGGACGCGGTCGCCGCGATGACGCCGGCGGCGGGCATCGAGGTCGCGCTCGTCGCGTCCGAGCCCGAGCTGCACCAACCGGTCGCGCTCGCCGTCGACGGCCGCGGACGGCTGTGGGTCGCCGAGGCGTTCTCGTATCCGAAGAAGCGCGGCGACGGCAAGGGCAGCGACGACGTCGTCGTGTTCGAGGACCTCGATCGCGACGGCAGCTACGAGAAGCGCACGGTGTTCCTCGCCGGGCTCGATCTCGTCAGCGGCCTCGAGGTCGGCCGCGGCGGCGTGTGGATCGGCGCAGCGCCGACGCTGTCGTTCGTGCCCGACGCGAACGACGACCTCGTGCCCGACGGCCCGGCCGAGGTGCTGCTCGACGGTTGGGGCTACCAGGATACGCACGAGACGCTGAACAGCTTCACGTGGGGCCCCGACGGCTGGCTCTACGGCTGCCACGGCGTGTTCACGCACTCGCGCGTCGGCAAGCCGGGCGCGAGCGACGCCGAGCGCGTGCCGATCGACGCGGGCGTCTGGCGCTACCACCCGAAGACGCGCGCGTTCGAGGTGTTCGCGTGGGGCACGAGCAATCCGTGGGGCATCGACTTCGACGCGCACGGTCAGGCGTTCATCACCGCGTGCGTGATCCCGCACCTGTATCACGTGGTTCAGGGCGGCCGGTACATCCGCCAGTCGGGCGCGCACTTCGACGCGCGCGCGTGGAGCGAGATCGACACGATCGCCGATCACCGCCACTACGTCGGCGGCAACCCGCACGGCGGGAACCTGCACTCGAACGCGCTGGGCGGCGGACACGCGCACTGCGGCGCGCTGCTGTACCAGGGCGACGGCTTGCCGCAGGAGTGGCGCGGCCGCGTCTTCGTGAACAACATCCACGGCAACCGCACGAACTCCGACGTGCTCGAGCGCCGCGGCGCGGGCTTCGTCGGTCGGCACGGCGAGGACCTGCTGCTCGCGAACGATCTGTGGTTCCGCGGCATCGCGCTGCGCCAGGGCCCGGCCGGCGCGGTGTTCCTGATCGACTGGTACGACGCGCAGGCGTGCCACTGGAACGAAGTCGAGCGCTGGGACCGCAGCAATGGACGGCTGTACCGCGTGCAGGGCAGCGCGGGCGCGGCGGAACGACTCGCGGCGTGGAAGCGCGGCCCGGCGCCGGCCGAGCTGTCGGGCGTCGCGCTCGCCGATGCGTGCCTGGTCGACGACACATGGGTCCGCACGCGCGCGTTGCTCGAACTCGCGGACAACGGCGCCGATGCGCAGCAGGTCGCGCGACTCGAAGCCGCGCTGAAGAGCGATCGCGACGCGGTGCGGCGGCTGCGCGCGCTGTGGGCGCTGCACGCGTCGACGCCCGACACGTCGCGCGGCATCGAGCTGGCGCGCGCGGATGCGGATGATTCGCTGCGCGCGTGGTCGGTGCAGCTCGCGTGTGAGCGCGCGCCGCGTGCGGACGCGCTCGCGGCGATCGAGAAGCTCGCGCGCACCGATGCGTCGCCGCGCGTGCTGCTGTACGTCGCGAGCGCGCTGCAGCGCCTGCCGCTCGACGCGCGCTGGCCGATCGCGACCGCGCTCGTCGCGCGCGGCTTCGACGCGAGCGAGGCGAACATCGCGAACGCGCTGTGGTACGCGATCGAGCCGCTCGTCGTCGCCGATCCGGTGAAGGCGCTCGAGGCGTTCGGCACGGCGACCCGCGGTCCGCTCGCGGCGTGGACGGTGCGCTGCGCGTCCGAGCAGCCGGCGGGCCGCGATCGCGTGTGCGCGCTGCTGCTCGACGCCGCGAACGCCGGCGACCTCGAGCGCGCGCAGGCCTGGCTGACCGAGATGCGCGACGCGCTGGCCGGTCAGAAGCGCGTCGCGCTGCCGGAGCGCTGGCAGTTGCTGTACGAGCGCACGTCCGCCGCGCCGGACTTCGCGCTGCGCGATCTCGCGACCGGCCTCGCCGCGCAGTTCGGCGATCCCTCAGCCGCGTTCGCGCTGCTCGCGCAGGCCTCCGATCGCGCGCGACCGGTCGAAGAGCGGCGCTCGGCGCTCGCGTCGGCGCTCGAGCTCGCCCAGATCCTGCCGGCGTCGCAGCTGCTCGCGCTGCTCGACGAGCCGCCGCTGCGCTCCGAGGCGCTGCGCGGCCTGGCGCGCACGAGCGAGCCCGAGGTCGGCGTCGAGATCCTCGCGCGGTGGTCGTCTTTCGACGAGGCCGAGCGCCGCCTCGCGCTGTCCGCGCTCTCCTCGCGCGCCGAATGGGCGCGGGCGCTGCTCGAAGCGGTCGGTACGGCGGTCGTCGATCGCCGCGACGTGTCGGCGTTCGCGCTGCGCCAGTTGCAGGAGCTCGGCGATCCGCAGATCGACGCGCTCGTCGCCGCGCACGTCGGCGTCGTGCGCCGCACGAGCGCCGAGAAACAAGCGCGCATCGCACAACTGGTCGGCGACCTGCGCCCCGCGCTCGCCGCCGCCGAACGCTCGCGCGGCCGCGACGTGTTCGCGCGCACGTGCCAGCAGTGCCACACGCTGTTCGGCGAAGGCGGCACGCTCGCACCGGACCTCACCGGCGCCAACCGCAAGGACCTCGAGTACCTGCTGTCGAACATGGTCGATCCGAGCGCGGTCGTCGGACAGGACTACCAGGCCTCGGTGGTCGAGCTGCGCGACGGCCGCATCCTCACCGGCATCGTCAAGCAGTCGAACGCGCAGGCGCTCACGCTGCAGAACGAAGCCGGCTCGACGCTGTTGTCGCGCGAGGACATCGAGAACGAGCGGCGCTCGACGGTCTCGACGATGCCGGACGGACTGCTCGATCCGCTGCGCGAGGACGAGCTGCGCGATCTCGTCGCATACCTGCAGGGCGACAATCAGTCGCCGCGGCGGATGCAGCCCGCGCAGGCCGCGGAGTTCTTCGACGGCCAGTCGCTGCGCCACTGGAGCGGCGACGCGAGCGTGTGGAGCGTCGTGGACGGCGCGCTCGTCGGCCGCACGCAGGGCCTCGCGCACAACGCGTTCCTCGTCAGCGACTGGGAGCTCGCCGACTTCCGCCTCGAGGTCGAAGTGCTGCTCGTCGGCGACGAGGGCAACAGCGGAATCCAGTTCCGCACCGAGCCGATCGAAGGCGGCGAGGTGCGCGGCTACCAGGCCGACATCGGCCCGGGCTGGTGGGGCAAGCTGTACGAGGAGAACGGCCGCGGTCTGCTCGTCGATCTGCCGCTGCCCGTCGCGTTCAAACCCGGCGACTGGAACGCGTACCGCATCGAGGCGATCGGATCGCGCGTGCGCACGTGGCTCAACGACGTCCCGTGCGTCGATTTCGACGATCCCGCCGGCGCGCGCCGCGGCGTGATCGCGCTGCAGGTGCACTCGGGCGGCGCGACCGAGGTGCGCTTCCGCGCGCCGCGGATCGAGATCGTCGAGCTCGCCGATCCTCGCGCGCGCTGACGCGCCGCTCCAACGCCGCAACCGAACCTGCGTAGCCCCACCGATGCCCGAACCCACGCCGGCCCCGCTCCCCCGCTTCGCTGCGTTCGCGCGCGTCGCACTCGTGCTCACCGCCGCGTGGATCCTCACCGGCGCGATCTTCAAGCTGCTGATCGGCACGCCGAACGATCTGCCGCCGGTGCTGTTCGAGCTCGTCCCGCTCTCGAAAGGGATGATCTACCACCTCGCGATCGCGGCCGAGCTCGTGATCGTCGCGCTCGCGTTCACCAGGCCGCGCCTGGGCTGGTGGCTGTGCGCCGCGACGATGGTCGTGTTCGACCTGATCCTCGTGCAGCTGATCGCGAGCGGCGCGAAGAGCTGCGGCTGCTTCGGCGGCAAGATCGAGATGCCGCCCGAGCGGATGATGCTGATCGACTCGGTGCTGCTCGTCGCGCTGCTCGCGAGCCGGCCGTGGCGCGTGCTGACGTGGAAGGGACTCGAGACGCCGGTCGTCGCGGTCATCGCGCTCGCGCTGGCGAGCGTGCCTTGGCTGTTCGACCGCAGCACCGACCTCGGGCCGATCAAGCCGGTCAAGGCGACGCCGACGGTCGCGAACGCGGACGCGCAGTCGCAGCCGGCGACGCCGGTCGTGACGCCGACCAAGCCCGCGACGGAGACCGCGACCCCGCCGCCCGCCGAACCGAAGCCTGGCCTGCGCAACTGGGTCAGCCTCGACGCGCCGAAGTGGGTCGGCAAGTCGATCGCAGAGACCGAGCTCGCGCAGTTGCTCGACGTCAACTTGTTCGACCAGAACTGCACGTGGGTGCTGTGGCGCTGGCGGTGCGACCACTGCGCGCAACACCTCGAGGAAATGGCGCGGACGTACGACGGCGCCACCCCGCTCGTGCTGATCCGGATCCCCGAGACGGGCGACACCGACCAGAACGGCGCCGTGAAGATGAAGCCGACGGGGCCGCTCGTGCTCGAAGCGACGCTCTCGCCCGAGCTCGACTACGTCGTGACGACGCCGGTCGTGCTCGTGCTGAACGACGGCGTCATCGTCTCGGCCGTCGAGAATCCCGGTCGCTGACCGGCGCCGCACCTCACGGGAACAGCGTGAGGAACCACGTCGCGACCGCGTCGAAGTTCGTTCCGTCGATCCCGCTCGGGAAGTACTGGAACCCGAGCGTCGCGCCGCGCGACAACAACGCGATGCCGTAGTCGAGGCCGCACCACGCATCGTGCACGTCGGCGAGCGGCGGCGTGCCGATCGCGCCCTTGTAGACGAGATAGGTCGGCACCGGCACGCCGGGCAGCGCGGTCAACCACCACACGGGCGAGCCGAGCATCAGCGAATTCGGCGACACGTCGGCCAGCGTCGGCTGTCCGAAGTAGGTGCCGGGGAACGCGCCGTCGATCGCGAAGAAGTTCGACGGCGCGCTGCCGAGGTAGACGGCCGCGGGTCGGCTCGACTGCATGCTGACCGGATCGCTGCCGAACACGCCCTGCAGGTCGAAGCCGTAGGCGACGCTCGCCGAGATCGCGCCGCCGTTCGAGCGGCCCATCAGGAACACGCGCTGCGGATCGATGTTCCACGCGACCGCGCGCTGCTTGACCGTCTGCACGGCGCGCGCGCAGTCGAAGACCTGAGCAGGGAACGGATACGCGGTGCTCGGCCGCAGATCGGGCAGCACGAGCGCGAACCCGCGCTGCAACAGCGTCGAGTACATCGCGACCTGGCACGGATCCGGCGTCGGCGGCTGCAGTCCGGTGTAGCCGCCCGACAGCCAGACGATCACCGGCGCGGGATCCGCCGCGGCCGGCGTCGGATGGAAGAAGTCGAGCACCTGCTGCGGGTGCGCGGTGTCGTACTTGACGTCCTGCAGCTCGAGCAGGATCTGGCAGCCGCCCTGCGCGCGCGCGAGCGGTGCGAGCGAAAAGAATGCACAGGCGAGCAGGAACGAGCGCATCGGAGCACCAGGATAGCCGCCGCCCGCGGCGGACGTAGGTCGTTGCTCGCGCGGACTTTCGGCGGCACGCTCGCCGCCGCGCCCCAAGATCGCCGCGCGCTGCTGCGTCATCCGCGTCGCCGCGTGCGGGTAACGGTCCCCATGCGGAGTCAACGAGTGAGGAACGAACGAGCTTGAACGAGGACGACTGGATCGGCGCGGCGCTCGCACGCCACGAACCGGCGCTGCTCGCCTACGCGCGGCGCTTGTCGGGCGATGCGGAGGCGGCGCGCGACGTGGTGCAGGAGACCTTCCTCAAGCTCTGCCGGCAGCAACGCTCGAACGTCGAGCCGCACCTCGCCGAATGGCTGTTCACCGTGTGCCGCAACACGGCGCACGACTTCCACCGCAGGGGCAGGCGCATGAGTGCATGGAGCGATGATCGGGTGCTCGCGCACACCGCGGCGGTCGACGACCCCGCGAGTGTCGCGGCCGCGAACGACGCGGACACGGGAGTGGTCGCGCTGTTGTCGAAATTGCCGCCGCGTCAGCAGGAGGCGCTGCGGCTCAAGTTCCAGAGCGGTCTCTCGTACAAGGAGATCGCGGGCGTGATGCAGACGTCGATCGGCAACGTGGGATTCCTCGTCCACGTCGGGTTGAAGACGCTGCGCGAACGAGTGGCAGTCGAGGGCGTGCGGAGCAACGGGCTCCGCGGAGGCATGGCATGAGCAAGATGCAATTCGACCCCGAGGATCCGCGGCTGTCGGCGTACGCGTTCGGCGAGTTCGACGGAGCGGAACATGCGAGTGAGCGCGCGGAGATCGAGGCGCTGCTCGCAAGCGACGAGCGCGCGCGTGCCTTCGTCGAAGAGTTGCGCGCGACGGGCGCGGAGCTCGAGCGCGAGTTGGCGGGCGAGCCGAAGCTCGAGCTGTCGGGCGCGCAGCGCGCGGCGATCGCGAGCGCGGCGACGGCGCCTGCGCGGCCGCAGCTGCGACTGCTGCCTTCGCTGCGGACGTTCGGCGCACTCGCAGCCGCCGCGGGCGTCGTCGCGGCAGGCATCGTCGGGTACCGCGTGTGGAAGACGAACGAGACCGAACCCACGCGGCAAGTGAAGAGCGGGCTCGACTCGAATCTCGTCGCGAGCGTCGAGTTGCCCGCGGAGCCGAGCGAGCTCACCGACGCGGGTACTGCGTTGGCGAAGAAGGACGCGCGCGCGCAGACTTCGTCCCAGAACGCCGAACGCCAGCGGCTCCGCGACGAGATCTCGACCTCCTCGATCCGGATCAAACCCAGCGAGGTCGCCGAGGGTGAAACGCTCGGAATCGAACCGAAATCGAGCGGGACGTTCCGCGGCGCTGGTGACAGCGTCCCGCCGGGCGTCGCCACGTCGAGTGCACCGAGCGCAGGGCTGTTCTACGGCGCTGAGCCGGCGTCGACCGGCGCGACCGCGTCGGCGGGCGCTGAGTTGGCGGGGAAGCTCGAAGGGCTCGGCTACACCGGCGCTCCCGGCGGACCGTCGAGAGGTGCGCTGATCCGGAGTGCCCGCAGTCTCTCCTCGGACGATCGTTACTTCATCGCCGACAGCGAAGGCGACTTCAAAGGTCACACCGAGGACATCTTCAACGAACTCAAGGCGAAGGAAGAGTTCAACCGCGAGAGCTACGCGCACATCGCCGAGAACGACTTCAAGCGCACGACGGACGATCCGATGTCGACCTTCTCGATCGACGTCGACACCGCGAGCTACTCGAACGTGCGCCGCATGCTCGTGCAGGAGAACCGCCTGCCCGATCCGGGCGCCGTCCGCATCGAGGAGATGTTGAACTACTTCCGCTACGCGTATCCGGTGCCCGAGACCTCGACGCCGTTCTCCGTCACGACCGAGGTCGCGTCGGCGCCGTGGGCGCCGAATCACCGGCTGGTCCGCATCGGCCTGCGCGGCCGCGACATCCCGGTGCAGGAGCGCAAGCAGAACAACTTGGTGTTCCTGCTCGACGTGTCCGGCTCGATGAACGAGCCGGCGAAGCTCCCGCTCGTGCAGCGCTCGATGCGCCTGCTCGTCGAGCAGCTCGACGAGCGAGATCGGGTGGCGATCGTCGTCTACGCGGGCAGCGAAGGCCTCGCGCTGCCGTCGACCTCGTGCATGTCGAAGGCGACGATCCTCGGCGCGATCGACAACCTGCACGCGGGCGGCTCCACGAACGGCGGCGCGGGCATCAAGCTCGCGTACAAGACCGCGCGCGAGAACCTGCTGAAGGACGGCACGAACCGCGTCGTGCTGTGCACCGACGGCGACTTCAACGTCGGCACGACCAGCGACTCCGAGCTCGTGCGGCTGATCGAGGAGGAGCGCAAGAGCGGCGTGTTCCTGAGCGTGCTCGGCTTCGGCTCGGGCAACCTGCAGGACGCGAAGATGGAGCAGCTCGCCGACAAGGGCAACGGCAACTACGCGTACGTCGACACGCTCGCCGAAGCGCGCAAGGTGCTCGTCGCCGAGATGGGCGGCACGCTGATCCCGATCGCGAAGGACGTGAAGCTGCAGATCCAGTTCAATCCGAGCTTCGCGCAGGCTTGGCGCCTGATCGGCTACGAGAATCGCGTGCTCGCGCACCAGGACTTCAAGGACGACACGAAGGACGCGGGCGAGCTCGGCGCCGGCACGACGGTGACCGCGCTGTACGAAGTGGTGCCGAACAGCGTGCCGTTCGAAGCGCCCGACGTCGATCCGTCGCGCTACCAGCAGACGGTGCCGACTCTCGCGGCCGCGAGCGGCGAGCTGTTGTACGTCAAGCTGCGCTACAAGCAGCCGGACGGCGACGTGAGCACGGAGATCAGCGTGCCGGTGCTCGATCGACGCCTGTCGGTGCACGAGGCGTCGACCGACTTCAAGTTCGCGGCGAGCGTCGCGGGCTTCGGCATGCTGCTGCGCAAGAGCGAGCACATCGGCACGAGCTTCGACATCGGGCAGGTGCAGCGGCTCGCGGTCGAGGGACTCGGCGACGACAGGGAGGGCTACCGCGCGGAGTTCGCGACGCTGGTCGCCAAGGCGCGGATGCTGTGGCCGCAGCCGGAGCCGACGGCGCCGCGTGACGAGCTGAAGAGCGGCGTCAAGTAGCGCGAGCGCGGCTCCCTCTCGGAGTCGATCGGCGGGCGGGCGCGGCAGGCGCTCGCCCGCCTCCGTTTCACGGCGTCGCGCGCGCTTCGATCGCGCGATCGAGCACGCGCATCACGAGCCCGGTCGCGCCCTGGCCGTTGTGCACTTCGAACACGACGCGGTTCGCGCCGGCGTGGAGCTTCACCTTGCCGAGGTGCTGCGTGAGATACGCACCGTGCGCGCCGCGGTCCTCGTGCACGAGCTCGCCGTTGATCCACACGCGGCCGCCGTCGTCGGTGCCGAGCGCGTACGCGACCTCGCGCTCGTCGGGCGACCCGAGCCACGTCTGC
>SCVU01000234.1 GCA_004296785.1 Planctomycetota bacterium | reverse complement strand
GGGCACGTTCGCTTCGGCGACGTCGTACGCGCGCGGCGCGCGCGTGCACGCCGCGGCGAGCGCGGACGACGCGAGTGCGAGGCATGCACCGCGGATCACGCGCTCACTCCCACTCGATCGTGCCCGGCGGCTTCGACGTGATGTCGAGCGCGACCCGGTTGATCCCCCGCACCTCGTTGATGATGCGGTTCGAGATCTTCGCGAGCAGCTCGTGCGGCAGGCTCGCCCAATCCGCCGTCATCGCGTCCTCGCTCGTGACGACGCGCAGCACGCACGCCTCCTCGTAGGTCCGCGCGTCCCCCATCACGCCGACGCTCTTCACCGGCAGCAGCACCGCGAAGTACTGCCACAGCGCCTTGTGCAGGCCGGCGGCCTCGATCTCGCTCGTCACGATGTGATCGGCCTCGCGCAAGACGTGCAGCCGCTGCGGCGTCTGCTCGCCGAGGCAGCGCACCGCGAGCCCGGGTCCGGGGAACGGCTGGCGCGCGACGATCTCCTCGGGCAGTCCGAGGTGGCGCCCGATCGCGCGCACCTCGTCCTTGAACAGCTCGCGCAGCGGCTCGACGAGCTGCATGTCGAGGTCGTCCGGCAATCCGCCGACGTTGTGGTGGCTCTTGATCACCGCCGTGTTGCCGCCGTGCGCGGCCACCGACTCGATCACGTCCGGGTACAGCGTGCCCTGGCCGAGGTAGTGCGCGTTCTTGAAGCGCTTGGCCTCGCCGCGGAACACCTCGACGAACTCGTGGCCGATCTTCTTGCGCTTCTGTTCGGGATCGGTGACGCCGGCGAGCTTGTCGAGGAAGCGCTTGGACGCGTCGACGACGGTGAGGTCCATGTGGAAGCTGCCGCGGAACGTGCGCTCGACGATCTCGCGCTCGCCTTTGCGCAACAGACCGTTGTCCACGAAGATGCAGTGCAGCCGCGCGCCGATCGCCTGGTGCACGATCACCGCCGCGACCGAGGAGTCGACGCCGCCGGACAGGCCGAAGATCACCTCGCCGTGCTCGCCGACCTGCGCGCGGATCTTCGCGACCTCGCGCTCGACGATCGCGTCGGGCCGCCAGTCGCCGGCCAGCCCGCACGTCGCGTGCAGGAAGCTGTCGAGCATCTCGCGGCCGCGCACCGTGTGGCTGACCTCGGGGTGGAACTGCAGGCCGTAGATCTTGCGCGCCGCGTGCTCCATCGCCGCGAAGCGGCACGTGTCGGAGCTCGCGAGCGCGACGAATCCGCTCGGCAGCGCGGTGACCGAATCGCCGTGGCTCATCCACACGACCGTGTGGCCGTCGACGGTCTCGAACGGACCGTGCTGCGCCGCGATCGCGATCGACATGCGGCCGAACTCGCGCTTGCCGGTCGACTCGACCTTGCCGCCGAGCACGTGCGCGATCCACTGCATGCCGTAGCAGATGCCGAGCACCGGCACGCCGAGATCGAGCAGCTCGCGCGGCACGACCGGCGCGTCGGGCGCGTACACCGACGCGGGGCCGCCGGAGAGGATGATGCCGGCGAGGTTCATCGCGCGCGCGCGCTCGAGCGCGCGCGCCGGCGGCGCGATCTCGCTCCACACGCCGGCCTCGCGCACGCGGCGCGCGATCAGCTGCGCGTACTGCGCGCCCATGTCGACGACGAGGACGCCGCGCGGCGCAGCCGAGCTGTTCGTTGCTGAGCTGATCGAAGAAGGGCTCACGTGCGCTACTCCTGGAAGTAGTTCGGAGCTTCCTTGGTGATCGTCACGTCGTGCGGGTGGCTCTCCTTGATGCCCGCCGCCGTCACGCGCACGAAGCGCGCGCGCTCCCACAGCTCCTGGATCGTGCGCGCGCCGCAGTAGCCCATGCCGGCGCGCACGCCGCCGACGAGCTGGTACACGAACGGCGAGAGCGGGCCCTTGGCGGGCACCATGCCCTCGATGCCTTCGGGCACGAGCTTGTCGGAGGGCACGTCGCCCTGCCGGTAGCGCTCCTTGCCGCCCTCGACCATCGCGCCGAGCGAGCCCATGCCGCGCACCGACTTGAACGTGCGGCCCTTGTAGAGAATCGTCTCGCCCGGGCTCTCGTCGACGCCCGCGAGCAGCGAGCCGATCATCACCGAGTTCGCGCCGAACGCGAGCGCCTTGACGAGGTCGCCCGAGAAGCGGATCCCGCCGTCGGCGATCAGCGGCACGTTGGCCGCGCGCAGCACCTTCGCGACGTCGTCGATCGCCGACAGCTGCGGCACGCCGACGCCCGCGACGATGCGCGTCGTGCAGATCGAACCGGGGCCGATGCCGACCTTGACGCCGTCGGCGCCGGCCTTCACCAACAGCTCGGCCGCTTCGGCGGTCGCGACGTTGCCCGCGACGACGTCGACGTCGTGGCGGCGCTTGAGCTCCTTCACCGTGTCGACGACGTTCGACGAGTGGCCGTGCGCGG
>SCVU01000233.1 GCA_004296785.1 Planctomycetota bacterium | reverse complement strand
GTCGTACAGCGAAGGTGCGAAGCCGCGCAGCGCCGGATCGGCGTCGAGGTACATCGACACGCACATCAGCGCGAGCCAGCGCTCGAGGTTCGCGTGTCCGAGCGCCGCCGTCTTCGCGCCAGCGCGCCGCAGTTGCTCCTCGACGAGCGCGCGCCGCGGCAGGCCGTGGTCCGCGTGCTCGGCGAGGTAGCGGTGGTCGAGCGCGAGCTTCTCCTTGAGGAACCGCGTCAGCAGCGCCTCGGCCGAGCGCACGCGCGGCGAGTCGTACGGTCCGGCGAGCACGACCCACGCGCGACTGACGCGCGCGCACTCGCGCACGAAGCGCGCGCGCAGCCGCGGCGGCACGTGCTCGAGCGTGTCGAACGCGCAGACGAGGTCGAAGCTCTGGTCGGCGAACGGCAGTTCGGCGCCGCTGCCGAGCACGAGCCGCGGCGTGCCCGCGCAGGGCTCGAGATCGACGGCCGTCACGCGCGCCGCCGGCAGGAACTGGCGCAGCAGGCCGGTGCGACCGCCGACGTCGAGGATCGAGAGCCGCGCGCGGCGCGGGCGCAGGCGCCCGACGATGTCCGCCACCAGCCGGTAGCGCTGGTACTGGTCGAAAGGCAGCCGGCTCGCGCGGCTCACCGACCCGACTCCAGGTTCTCGGGCGCGTCCGCGCCCGCGCGATGCCTGCGCACCGCCCACGCGGCGGGCAGGTACACGAGGCCGTGCTGGTGGTGCAGCGCATCGAGCACCTGGAAGGTCAGCGCGTGCTCGCGGTGGTCGATCGCGGTCGGCGCGGGCTTGCTGTGGTCGTACAGGAACGTCGTCAGGTAGTACTGGCCCTCGAGCAGCGGGAACGCGCCGAGCGCCATGTCGACCTCGCCGACCTCGCCGGGTTCGACCGACTCGAGCACGATCGGCTGCTCGCGCCAGAAGTGGTTCGTGCCGCAGACGTACGTGCCGTCCGAGCGGTAGATGCCGAGGCCGAAGACCGGGCAGCGCACCGCGCTGTGCGCGCGGTACGAGAGGCGGAAGATCGCGTGCTCGCCGGTGCGCAGCACGCGCGTCGGCTGGCCGTCGCCGCCGAGCAGTTGCACGTCGTGGACCTCGATCTCTCCGCTGCCCCAGCGCGGGAACTCGTGCGTCCCGCGCGCGAGCATCGACAGCCGCTCGTTGCCGCGCGCCTTCACGCGCTTCAGATACTCCGTCGCGACGCGCTCGGGCGCGCCCTGCTCGACGATCTCGCCCTGGTCGATCAGCACGACGTTCTGGCACATCGACTTGACCGCGCCGAGGTCGTGCGAGACGAACACGGTCGTGCCGCCGCCGTCGCGGAACTCGTTCAAGCGCGTCAGGCACTTGCCGCGGAAGTGCTCGTCCCCCACCGAGAGCGCCTCGTCGATCAGCAGCACGTCCGGATCCACGCAGGTCGCGACCGCGAAGCCGAGGCGCACGTACATGCCCGAGCTGTAGGTCTTGACCGGGCGATCGATGAAGTCCCCGAGCTCGGAAAACTCGATCACGCGCGGCGCGAGCTCGCGCACTTCCTCGCGGCTCATGCCCAGGATCGCGCACGCGAGCGCGATGTTCTCGCGGCCCGAGAACTCCGGGTGGAAGCCGGCGCCGAGCTCGATCAGCGAGGTCACGCGGCCGTTGACGTGGACGCTGCCGGTCGTCGGCTCGGTCACGCCGGACAACAGCTTGAGCAGCGTGCTCTTGCCGGCGCCGTTCTGCCCGATGATGCCGACGGTGCTGCCCTTGGGCACGTCGAGGTAGACGCGGCGCAGCGCCCAGAACTCGCGGCTGCGCTTGGGATTCGGCGCGAACAGATCGAGCAGCCGGTCGAACGGCTTGTCGTAGATCCGGTAGAGCTTCGAGACGTCGTGCGCGCGGATCGACAGGCTCGTGTCGGCGTGGCGGATCGCGGGTGCGGGTTGGGTGGCGCTCTTCGGCATCGCTCTTCTCGAAAGCAAGCTCGGCCTACAGCAGATCCGGCAGCTTGCGCCGCTGCGACCAGAAGAACGACGAGCCGAGCGCGAACACCGCGCACGACGCCGCGAGGAAGCGCGCGAGCGCCTTCCAGTCCGGCCAGTGCGCCTCGACGATCACCGCGCGGTACGCCTCGATCAGCCAGTACATCGGGTTCAGGTCGAGGATCCAGCCGTAGCCGCGCATCTCGACGATGAACGCCGGGTAGAAGATCGGCGTCGCGAACATCCACACCATCGTCGCGACTCCGATCACGTGGTACGTGTCGCGCAGGTACAGGTTCAGCGTCGCGAGCAGGTAGCCCAGGCCGATCGTGAACACGCACTGCACGAACATCAGCAGCGGCAGCACGACGAGCGCGCCGGACAGGCGCTCGGGCTGGAACGCGAGCTTCCAGCCCGCGGCCGGATCGGCGTCGATCAGCACGCAGCCGACCAGCACGATCGCCAGGCCGATGCACATGTTGACGAGCGCGGAGATCGACAGGTACGGCGGCAGGATCTCGCTGGGGAACACGACCTTCTGGATCAGGTTCGAGTTCTCGACCAGGCAGTTCGTCGAGCGCGAGAGCGTCTCCGCGAACGCGGTCCACACCGAGATCCCCGCGAGCATCGTCAGCGCGGTCTGCGCCGGCGGCTGGTTGTCGCCCCAGCGCGTCGCGAGGATCGTGCGGAACACGAACATGTACACGCACAGGCTGATCACCGGGAACACGAGCGACCAAAAGAAGCCCATGCTCGAACCGACGTAGCGCGCCTTCAGATCGCGCCGCACGAAGTCGCGCAGCAGCGCGCCGTGGGTGTGCAACGAGCGCAGGAGTTCGATCACGTCGAGGCGGTCCTTCGGTTCACGAGCTCGCTTCGCGTCACAGGATCTGCTTGCCGAGCGCCGAACCGACGAGCTCGACCGCGAAGGCGGCCGTGCGGTTGGCGACGTCGAGGATCGGGTTGATCTCGGTGATCTCGAGGCCGAGCAGGCGCCCCGACTCCGCCGCGTGTTCCATCACGAGGTGCGATTCGCGGTAGCTCGCGCCGCCCGGCACCGGCGTCCCGACGCCCGGCGCGATCCCCGGATCGCAGCCGTCCATGTCGTACGACAGGTGGAAGCCCGCGGTGCCGTCGCTCGCGATCTCGATCGCCTCGCGCATCACGCGGTGGATGCCGAGCATGTCGATGTCGCGCATCGTGTAGGCCTTGATGCCGGCCTCGCGGATCAGCGCGCGCTCGCCGGCGTCGAGCTGGTGGATGCCGACCAGCACCGCGTTCTTCGCCTCGACCATCGGGAAGACGTCGGCCAGGCGCGTCAATTCGTCCGGCCCGAAGCCCAGGCACGAGGCGAGCGGCATCCCGTGCACGTTGCCGGTCGGCGACGAGTCCGGCGTGTTGAAATCGCCGTGCGCGTCGAACCAGATCAGCCCGATGCGCTGGCCGCGGCGCTGGTGCCACGACGCGATCCCGCCGACCGTGCCGCAGGCGATCGAGTGATCGCCGCCGACGACGAGCGGGAAGCCGCCGGCGTCGAGCACGCGCTCGACGCGCGCGCGCAGGCGGCGACAGCAGCGCGCGATCTCCGGCAGGAAGCGCGCGCGCGGATCGGCGACCTGGCGCGACTCCGGCGCCGACACGCCGACGTTGCCGAGGTCTTCGAACTCGTGGCCGAGCGCGCGCACCGCGTCCTCGACGCCGGCGATGCGCAGCGCGCTCGGCCCCATGTCGACGCCGCGGCGCCCGCCGCCGAGGTCCATCGGCACGCCGAGCAGGCACACGCGGCGCGCGCCGTTCGATGCGGACGGGACGGCGGCGCTCATCGCGGACCTTTCGACGCGCGCGACAGCGCGATGCGATCGCCGGGCACGAGGCCGAGCTGCGCGGCGGCCGAGCCGTCGCGGCGCGCGATCTCGACGAGCCCGTACGAGTTGACGAGGCACAACAGCGCTCCGCCCTGCGCGTCGGCGTACGTGCCGAGCACCGGGATCATCAAACCGCCGTGCTCGACCGACCACGCCTCCGGCCGCGCGCCGAGCAGCGCGCCGTCGGCATTCGTGATCAGGTTGCCGAACCGATCGGCGAGCAGGATCTCGGCTTCGATGCGCGCCGCGGCGACTTCCGGCGCCGGGAACGACAGCGCCTGCCAGTCGTCGACGCGCGGTCCGGTCTCCTCGAGCGCGAGCCCGTCGGCCAGCGCGGCCGCCACCGGCGCGAACACGTCGCGGCCGTGGAACGTGCGCGAGCGCTGCGCGAAACCGTGGCGCGCCGCGTCGATCGCGTGCACGCGCGCGGCCGGATCGGCGGCCAGGACCGGCCCGAGCAGCCCGTTGTCCGGCGCCAGGAACCAGTGGCCGTGCGCGCTCGCCGCGAGGCCGCGCCGCGCGCTGCCGACGCCCGGATCGACGACCGCGACGTGCACGGTGCCGCGCTCGAACCAGCGCCACGAGTGCGCGAGGTGGAACGCGGCGGCGCGGACGTCCTGCGGCGGGATCGCGTGCGTCAGATCGACGATCGAGCGCAGCGCACAGGCGCGCGCGAGCAGCACGCCCTTCATCACGCCGACGTACGTGTCCTGCTGGCCGAAATCGGACAGCAGCGTGACGACGCCGGACGGGCGCACGGGTGTGGAAAGGGCGGTCATGTCGGTGCGGGAGCGGAGCTCGGCCGCGGCCCGCCATTGTAGAGTCGGGGCCGCGCTCGTTTCCGCTGCGCCGCGCTGCTCAGAGCGAGCGCGCGCTCAGCGCCCCCAGCCAAGCCCCTTGCAACAGCGGATCGTCGGCGCGCTTGCGGCGCGCGAGTCGGTCGAGCGCGGGCCAGCCGCAGAAGCGGCCGTAGGCGAAGCCCGCGCGGCGCAGGTCCTGTTCCGAGCTGCGCGGCGGCACGAGATCGAGCTCGGCCTCGAGCGCGGCGAGGCCCGACGCCTCGATCCACTGCAGCGCGGCGATGCACGCCAGCGGGCGCGGCGCGCGCCACAGCCCGTCGCGCAGCAGTGCGAGGCCGCGCGCGTGCTTCGCGCGCGCGAGCGCCGCGAGCAGCAGTGCATCGGTCTCGCGCTCGAGCGGCGCCGCGCTCGGGCTCACCGAGCGCTCGGCGGCGAGCGTGACGATCCACGCGACGTCGCGCGCGTCCGGCGACTTCGCCAGCGCATCGACGAGCTCGCGCAGCACATCGGGTTCGATCGCAGACTCGGCGCGCGTCTCGAGCGCGCCGCGCAAGTCCTCGCGCTGCGCGAGGCGGCCGTGCTGCGCGAGCCGCACCGCGAGGCGCAGGCGATCGCGCCCCTTCGATGCCGCGTGCTGGTCCTGCAGCCACGGCAACCACGCCGGATCGCCGCCGACGCGCCACAGCACCTCGGCCAGCGCCGCGGGATCGAGCGCCACCGATGCCGCGGCCGCGCCGGTCGCCTGAACGCGCAGCCGGTCGCGCAGGCGCGCGTTCGCGGGCCCGTGGCCCAGCCGCGCCTGGCCGAGCACCGCCGCCGCGCGCACGATCGGATCCTCGTCGAGCGCGAGGCCCGAGAGCTCGCCGATCCAGCTCTTGTCGCCGCTGCGCGCCATCGCCATCGCGACGAGGTAGCGCCGATCCGGCCGCTGCACCGCGTGATCGCCCGCCAGCGCCTCGCGCGCCTCGCGCACGCCGGCGGCGAGCAGCAGCGCCGATGCGAGATCGCGCACGTCGTTCTGTCCGAGCGACAGCCGCAGCACGTCGATCGCGCGCCGCTCGAGGCGCTGGCGCTCGATCATCGCGACGACGGCGCTCCAGTGCGCGGCCGTCGGCGGGCGCCAGACGCCGGCGA
Organism: Planctomycetota bacterium; assembly: GCA_004296785.1. Classification (GTDB taxonomy): domain Bacteria; phylum Planctomycetota; class UBA1135; order UBA1135; genus GW928-bin9. The sequence continues at coordinate 234 of SCVU01000233.1, read as the reverse complement.
GCATCATCTGCGACACCTGCTCGGGCAGCGCGCGCACCGCGGCCGCCGCGACCTCCGGCGCGCCGCCGTCGACGAGCAGTTCGAGCAGGTGATCGCGGATCGCCGGTCGATCGAGATCCGCGGCGAGCAGCAGCAGCGCGCCGAGCTCGGCGCCCGCGGGTCCGCGCGGCGCCGCGGGCGCGCGCGCGGCGGCTGCGGGCTCGGGCGCCGCGGCCTTGGCCGGCGGCGGCGCCT
>SCVU01000232.1 GCA_004296785.1 Planctomycetota bacterium | reverse complement strand
CCGCGGTGATCGACGCACAGGCGCTGCTCGTCGCGGCGCGCGCCGCGCACCGCACGCTCTCCGGCGGCGAACTGACCGACATCGCCGGGTTCCTGCGCGCCGCGGGCGAGCTCGGCACGTGGCTCGGCGACGAGCGCCAGCAGTTGCCGGCCTGCCACGCGCTGGCCGGCGTGCCGGCGCCGCTCGCCGCGCTGCGCGCGCGCCTCGAGGCGAGCGTCGACGCGAAGGGCGTCGTGCGCGACGAGGCGAGCGCGCGCCTCGCGTCGCTGCGCCGCTCCGTGCGCGATCTCGACGACGAGATCGAGCGCGCGGTGCGCGCGCTCGCCACGCGGCCCGATCTGCGGCCGTACCTCGCCGAGGGACTCGCGGGGAAGGTGCAGCGGCGCAACCTGCGGCCGGTGCTGCCGGTGCGCGCGACGCAGCTGCACCATCTGCCGGGCCTCGTGCACGATCGGTCGACGACCGGCGAGACGCTGTACGTCGAGCCGCAGGCGGTCGTCGAGGGCGGCAATCGGCTCGCGGCGCTGCGCGCGGACGAGGAGCACGAGGTCGAGCGCGTGCTCGCCGAGCTTTCGCACGCGTGCTTCGAGCGCGAGCGCGAGCTGTTCGCGCAGTGCGAGCGCTGGGCCGAACTCGAGCTCGCCGCGGTCGGCGCGGCGTGGGCGCGCAGGCACGGCGGGCGCGCGCCGCTGGTGCCCGGCGAGCCGAACGCGTCGCGCGGCCTGTTGCTGCGCTCGTTCCTGCACCCGCTGCTGCTCGCCGAGCGCGCGGCCGGGCGCCTCGCCGAGGTCGTGCCGCTCGATCTGCGCCTGGGCGAGGACTTCGACCTGCTCGTCATCACGGGGCCGAACACCGGCGGCAAGACGCTCGCGCTGAAGAGCGCGGGGCTCGCGGCGCTGCTCGCGCGGATGGGGCTGCCGCTCGCATGCGAGTCGGGCACGACGGTGCCGCTGTACACGGGCGTCGTCGCCGACATCGGCGACGAGCAGGGGATCGCGCAGTCGCTCTCGACGTTCTCGGCGCACCTCAAGCGCATCCGCGCCGGGCTCGAGCGCGCCGATCCGCACACGCTCGTGCTGCTCGACGAGCTCGGCGGCGGCACGGATCCCGACGAGGGCGCGGCGCTGTCGGAGGCGATCCTCGAGGCCTTCGCGAAGAAGAAGGCGCCGACGCTCGTCTCGACGCACATCGGCAAGCTGAAGGAGCTCGCGTACCGTCTGCCGCGCGCGGAGAACGCGTGCGTCGACTTCGACGTCGAGACGCTCGCGCCGCGCTACAAGCTCGTGATCGGCCTGCCCGGCGACTCGCGCGCGCTCGCGATCGCGCGGCGGCTCGGGCTCGACGGCGCGATCGTCGACCGCGCGACCGAGCGCGTCGCGCGCCGCGACGAGGAGCGCCACGCGCTGTTCGAGCAGGTGCGGGACGCGCGCTCGCGCACCGAGGCTCAGCGCGTCGAGCTCGACGCGCGCATCGGCGAGGTCGCGAAGCTCTCGGAGGACGCGCGGCGCATGCACCAGGAGGCCGAGGGCGCGCGTGCGCGCGTCGAGAGCGAGGCGCAGCGCTCGCTGGACGAGCGGATGGCCGGCACGCGCGCGCCGCTGGAGCGCGCGCGCGCGCTGCTGCCGCAGCTGTCGAAGGACGCGCGCGCGGCGCTCGAGGGCGCGCTCGACGATCTCGAGGGCGCGCTCGGCGGCGCCTCGCTGTCGGAGCGGCGCAGCGAGTTCCTGAGCGCGCTCAAGAAGAACGACCACGTGTGGGTCACGCGCTTCAAACGGCGGCTGCAGGTGCTGAAGGTCGACGCGAAGCGCGGCGAGGTCACCGTGCGGATGGGCGTGCGCGAAGTCACCGTGGACTTCGACGAGGTCACCGCGTACGAAGGGCTGTAGCGCCCGCCGCGCGGGCAAGGATCACACGAATGAGCGGACTGCGCTGGAACACGGCGGGGGAGTCGCACGGCAAGGCGCTGGTCGGCGTGCTCGAGGGCCTGCCGTCGGGGCTCGCGCTCGACGTCGCCGCGATCGACGCGCAGCTCGCGCGGCGCCAGCGCGGCCACGGCCGCAGCGCGCGCCAGCAGCTCGAGTCGGATCGCATCGAGGTGCTCGGCGGGCTGCGCCACGGCCGCACGCTCGGCGCGCCGCTCGCGCTCGCGCTCGCGAACAAGGACGCGTCGATCGAGGCGCTGCCGGTGCCCGGGGATCCGCGGCCGGGCCACGCGGACCTCGCCGGCTGCCAGAAGCACGGCGTGCGCGATCCGCGGCTCGTGCTCGAGCGCGCCAGCGCGCGCGAGACCGCGATGCGCACCGCGCTCGGCGCCGCGGCCGCGCAACTGCTCGCGCA
>SCVU01000231.1 GCA_004296785.1 Planctomycetota bacterium | reverse complement strand
GGTCGAATGCCAGCGCGGTGGTCAGTGGGATCGCCGCGGCCGGCGTGAAGACGCTCTGGCCGAAGAACGGCGGCGGCGCCACGACGCCCTTCTTGAGCGTCGCAGTCACGGTCGGATCGGCGAGATTCAGCATCACGCTGCCGCCGAAGATCGGCACGCCGGGGGCCGGGAACGGCGCGAGCACGCAGTTCGAGACGAAGCACAGGTTCGCCGCGCCCACGCCCGCGGCGTCGTGGACCGTCTGCTTGAGCGCGGCGCCCAGCGTCGCATCGACGTGCAGGCCGACCGTGCCGCGGTCGCCGTTCCACATCGTGTTGACCTGGCTGTCGCAGAACTCGAGTGGGTAGATCGAGCGCTCGTCGACGCCGTCCGCGTTGAATCCCGGCGCGGCGCCGATCTGGAAGCCGCCGTAGCGACTGGCTCCCGGCGTCCCGCTGTCGGCCTGCGTCTCGTTCGTCGACGCGAGCGTCATCAGCGAGTAATCGCCCATCCCGCACGCGCCCGGCGGGCCGCTCGAGAACGTCATGCCGCCGGGGAGGAACGCGGTGACGACGTTGTCGACGGTGTTGTTCGCGGTCAGCACGATGCCGGTGCCGTCGCAGTTGCTGAAACGCAACGAGACGATCCAGCCGACGACCGCCGGCGGCAAGACGCAAATGCTGGTGCCGCCGATCGACGTACAGAATCCGGGACTGGCCGTGCACGGATTCGGGAAGCCCGACGAGCCGCCGAGCAGCAGCAGCGACGCCGCCATCCCCGCGCTGCTGAAGTCGGGCGTGATGAGGTTCGGATCGTTCGGATCCGCGTGCGCGCCTGGGCCGAACAGCACGTCGTAGATCAGCGCGGGCGTCGACCAGTCGGTGTCGTACAGCTCGAACTGCACGCCGCCGACTTCGGCCGTGCCGCTCGCGGCGATCATCGATCCGCGCGGGTGCACGAGCCACCACAGGTCGCCGGACGTGTCGATCTGGCCGCTGCCGACGGACGCGCCGATCGTCGGGTCGCCGTAGATGTAGTAGACGTCGGCGCCGTTGTTCAGCTCGCGGCGATTGTCGGGCGTGTTCTGCGCTGATGCGCCGCCGACGACGAAGAGCAGGAGGAACGCGGCGACGCGGCCGCACGATCGGAGAATGGAGTGCATGGCGAAGTGATCCTGATGGACACACTTGCACCGCCCGCGCAGCGCGCAACGCGCTGCGCGGCGAATGCGCGCGGAACGGATTTCCGCGCGCTCGCGCCGCGCGCCTACTTGGCGGGCGCGTCCGGCGCTGCGTCCGCGGCCGCCGGCGCGGCGGCGGCGACCGGCTCGGCCGCCTTCTCCTTGCGCTGCAGGTAGCCCGACTTCGGCAGCCAGTCGAGCGCCGACGCCTTGTGCAACACGCCGAAGTACCACAGGCCGACGAGCACCGCGATCGTGACGAGCGCGACGATGAACGCGTTGCGGCCCTTGTTGCTCTCGGCGTACGGATCGACGAGATCGCGCTGCGAGCCCGGCGGCAGCACGGCGAGCTTGGTCAGCGAGCGGCCGAACGGCACGTTGATCTTCGCCTGCGTGTTCACGGCCCAGCCGTTCGCGTCGAGGATCGGACCGAGGTTGCGCTGGCGCAGCTTGAGCCACGCGATGACCATCGACGGGCCGGAGATCAGCAGGAGGATCGCGATGATGCCCGCGGGCATCCACGCGCCGAGCCCGAAGATCACTCCGGCGAAGGTTCCCAGTGCGGCGCTGATGCCGCCGACGGCGACGCCGATCGCGGCGACGGTTCCGATGTCGAGCTTCTTAGGCTCCGGCGCCTTGCCGGCGGCCACGCCCTCGGCCGCGCCCGTCAACTTCGACGTCGACGCCGCATCGGCGGCCGCCGCGCGCTTGGCGATCATCTCCTCGAACGCGCGGATCGCCTTCTTGTACGGCGAGAAGAACGCCTGGCGGATGCTGATCGGCTGCTCGATCAGCTTCGTGATCGTGACGTCCCAGTCATCGCCGTTGCGGTCGTAGAGGATGCCGTTGCGCCCGACCATCAGGTTGTCGGAGTCGCCGTTGGTGAACGCGGCCGCGACGGTCATCGTCTGGCCGGTCGACTTGCGCGTGCAGTCGCAGTACGCGAGGAACGTCTTCGACAGACCCGCGAGCGCCGCGTGCTTGCCCGCGTCGGCGACGCGCACGACGAGATCGCACGAGCGCGTGTCGAGGTACAGCGTGCCGGCCTGGAAGATCGCCGCGTCGCCCCCGTCGTAGAAGTCGCGGAAGTTCACGTAGTTCGTCAGCAGCCGGTGCAGGTCGCGCCGGTAGCGCACGAGCTTGTCGACGGCCGCGATCGAGTTGGCCTCGGGCTCGAGCGCCTTGTCCTTCGCGAGCAGTGCGCCGATCGCCGCCTGCGCGTTGCCCGCGAGCACTTCCTTCACGCGCGCGAGGCCGAGCTTCTCGACGACCGCGCCGCCCTTGCCGGACGCCCACGCGCGGTGCGCGGCGAGCTTCGCCTTGAGCTCGCTCCAATCCGCTTCGGAGAGCGCGCTCTTGTCGCCGAGCAGCGGCTTGACCGCCTTCGCGCGCAGTTCGGCGATCGCGCCGGCCCACGCGGGGTTGACGCCCTCCGCGAGCGGCAGGCTGCGGCCCGCTTCGACCCGCGCGACCGGGAAGCCGGCGATCTCGGCGGCCTCGATCGTCATGTCCTGCGCCGCGATCGCGAGGTACTCGGTCTCGGAGCGATTCAGCGCGCCGAGTGCGCGCGCGTCGTACGCGGCGAGCCGGCAGCGCGCGAAGTAGTCGTCGACCTTCGCTTGCGCGGCCGCGAGCGCGGCGGCCGCGGCGGGCGTCGCGTCACCGATCGGCAGCACCGCCTTGTCGGTCTCGGCCTTCTTCCACCAGTCCGCGTACGCGCTGCAGGCGGCGAAGAAACCGTCGACGGTTGCCGAGCTGACGCCGGGCTTGCCCGAACGATCGGTCAGCGCGCCCATGCACGCGATCACGTCGGCGATCACCTTCTGCGTCGCCGCGTCGTCGGCCGCGTCGACCGGCACGATGCCGTCGCCGTTGAACTTCGTCTGCGCGAAGATCTTCTGCGTGTCGCTCGTCTCGGCGACGGAGATCGAGGTCGCGCCCGGCTTGCCGAGGTTGGCGAGGATCTGCTTCGCGCTCGCGAGGATCGCCTTGCCCTCGGCGCTCGCGTCGTTGATCGCCGCGAGATCGAGCGGTCCCTCGCGCTGCGTGAACACGCCGGGGTCCTTGACGAGACTGCACGCCCACTGGACCGCGGCGAGGACCTCGGGCGGGCGCACGCGGCCGTCCTTGTCCGTGTCGATCAGGTCGAGCGTCGCGTGATCGAACTCGACGCCGCGCGTCGGACACGAGAGCGCGGCCCACAGCTTCTGGTCGAGCTGCCCGAGGTGGACGAGGTCGGCACCGGAATCGAGGCGGACCTGATCGAAGCCGCCGAGTCGGAAGAACTTCCAGGTATGCGTGGACGGGGACATGCCGACTCCGAGTGTCAGGGTTGCGGAGAACGGCGGCGCGCCGAGCAGCGAGGACTGATGCGGGTTGCGCCGCGGGGGCGCAGAGAATAGCAAGACCCCGCGGCGTCACCGCCACGGGGTCTTGCTCGAGTGCCGCGCGTGCTGCGCGCGCGGCGGCGCGCCGACTAGCGCCGTCGACGTCCGCCGGGGCGGACTTCCTTCCCGTCGGTGCGCAGGTAGCGGAGGATCGAGTCCTCCATCTGATCCGGCACCGCGGTGAAGCGCAGTTCCTTGCCCGGATTCGCCTCGCGCAGCCGCGCGATCGGATCGGCGAAGTCCTTGGTCAGGTGCTCGACGATGTCCGGCCGCGCGTGCACGTCGATCGTCGTGAAGCCCTTCTGCGTGATCGCGGATGCGATGCGGCGGAACACCGCCTGCGTGCGCGACTCGCTCGTGCGCTGGCGACCCGTGCCGCGGCAGTGCGGGCACGCGTCGTACAGCAGCTTCGACAGACCGGGCCCGAGGCGTTGGCGCGTGAGCTCGAGCAGACCGAATTGCGAGATGCGTCCGAGCTTGCTGCGCGCGCGGTCGGGCGCCAGCGCATCGCGCAACGCCTTCTCGACCTGCTTGCGCGACGAGCCGCGCAGCATGTCGATGAAGTCGCACACGATGATGCCGCCGAGGTCGCGCAGCCGCAGTTGGCGCGCGATCTCCGGCACCGCCTCGAGGTTCGTCTTGAGCGCGATGTCCTCGAAGTCGGCGCCGTCCTCGCGCGTGCGGCCGGAGTTCACGTCGATCGCGACGAGCGCCTCGGCCTGGTCGAACACGATCGAGCCGCCCGAGGGCAGTTCGATGCGCCGCGAGAAGATGCGCTCGAAGTCCTGCTCGACCGCGTACTGGTGAAACAGCGGCTTCTCGCCGTCGTGCAGCACGATCTTGTCCTCGTGCTCGGGCATCAGCTCGCGCGCGAACTCGCGCATGTGCTCCCACACGGCCTGGCTGTCGACGACGACCTTCTCGGTGCGCTGCGAGAACAGGTCGCGCATCGTGCGGATCGCGACGTCCGACTCCTGGTACAGCGGCGCGGGCTGGTTGCCGCGGCGCAGGCGCTTCTCGAAGTTCTCCCAGATCGCGAGCAGGTACTTGAGGTCGCGCTCGATCTCGATGCGCGACTTCCCGATGCCGGCGGTGCGCACGATGATGCCCATCCCCTGCGGGATCGGCAGCGTGTCGAGGATGCGCCGCAGGCGCTTGCGTTCCTTCTCGTCGTCGATCTTGCGCGAGACGCCCGTCTTCGCCATCGACGGCATCAGCACGAGATAGCGGCCCGGGATCGAGATGTACGTCGTCAGCGTCGGCCCCTTGTCGCCGATCGCGTCCTTCGTGACCTGCACGACCGCGAGCTGACCCTTGTGCATCAGGTCGGAGATCGGGAGCCGCGGGCGCGCGCGCGGACGGCGCGAGCGCTCGCCGCGCTCGTGGCGCTCCTCTTCCTTCGGCGGCGCGGCGACCTCGCCGTCGCCCATCTCCTCGCCGACGTCGGGCTGGCTCGAATCCTCGTCCCACTCGTCGACGCCGACCTTGGTCGTGAGCAGCTTCTCGATGCTCCACTCCTTGTCGCCGTAGACCGACATCACGTCGGACGTGTGGAGGAAGCCGTTGCGGCCCTGGCCGAAGTCGATGAAGGCCGCGCCGATCGCCGCTTCGATGTTGACGATGCGGCCGCGGTAGATGTCGTTGACGAGCGTCTGGTGCCGGCGCACCGTCATCTGCAGGTCGACGATCTTGCCGTTCTGCACGACGGCGACGCGCGTCTCCTCGGGGTCCGTCGCATTGACGACGATCACCTGATCGCGCGGACCTTCGTCGGCCGCGGGAGCGTCGAGATCGAGATCGTCGTCCTCGTCGACGCGCGGCGCGCTCGCCGCGCCGCGCGCTCCACCGCGCGGGGCGCGCGGTTCGGCCACGCCGCCGGCGACGAGCTCGGCGTCCGGCGGCAGTTCGAGCAGTTGCGGCAAGTCTTCGTCGGCCTCGCCGGGGATCAGCTCGACGCCGATCGGACCGCGCGCGGCATCGGGGCGGCGCTCGGACCGCCGCTGGCGATCGCCGCGGCCGCGCTGGCCGTCGCGTTGGCCGGCGCGCTGGCCGCCACCGCCACCGCCACCGCCACCGCCACCGCCACCGCCAGCACCACCAGCACCACCGGGTCGCTCATCGCGCTCGCGGCGGCGGCGTCCGCCGCGGGAACCGCGCCGGCGCCGGCGCGGCTCGCCGCCCGGACCTTGCGCGGGTTGGCCCGCCGCCGGCGCGTCGCCGTCGAGCGGGAGATCCGTCAGCGGCGGGGTCGCCACGGCGACGTCGTCGGTCGCGGCGGCATCGCCGCCGACACCGGCTCCGCCAGCTCCACCACCACCGCCGTTGCCGCCGGCTCCGTTGCCTCCACGGCCGCGGCCGCGGCGCCCGCGGCGACGGCGGCGGCGCGGCTCGTCGGCGCCGTTCGGCGCGCCGGGTCCGCGGGATTCCGCGCCCGCATCCGCGCCGCCTTCGC
>SCVU01000230.1 GCA_004296785.1 Planctomycetota bacterium | reverse complement strand
CGCGGCGCCGTCCGCGGCACCGGCGTCGATCGTCCACACGCACAGCGCGGCGGTCGCGACGAGCTCGGCCGCGCGCTGCTGCGCCGCGCGATCGATGCCGGCCGCCGCCGGATCGAGGCCCGGCGTGTCCACGAGCTCGACCTCGACGCCGGCGGCGTTCCAGCGCGCGGCGAGCCAGTCGCGCGTCGTGCCGGCGATCGGCGCGACGAGCGCGCGCTCGGCGCCGACGAGCGCGTTGTACAGCGAGCTCTTGCCGGCGTTCGGCGCGCCCACCAGCAGCACGCGCGGCAGCGCCGGCAATGCGACGCGCGCGACCTCGAACTCGAGCGTGCGCGCGAGCCCGTCGCGCGCGTGCAGCACGAGCGCGCACAGCTCGTGCGCCGGCACGTCGCCGGTGTCGCCCTCCGCGAAGTCGAGCGCGGCCTCGGCCAGCGCGCGCGCGTCGGCGAGGCGCTCGCGCAGCGGTGCGATGCGCTGCTCGAGCCCGCCCGACAGCAGCGCGAGCGCGGCGCGGCGCTCGGCATCGCTCGAAGCCGACACGAGCTCGAGCACGCCCTCGGCGCGCGACAGATCGATGCGGCCGTGCTCGAACGCGCGCCGCGTGAACTCGCCGGGCCGCGCGGCGCGCGCGCCGAGCTCGAGCAAGCGCCGCAGCGCGGCGGCGAGCAGCGGCTCGGCGCCGACGAGATGCAGCTCGGCGACGTCCTCGCGCGTGTACGAGCGCGGGCCGGGCATCCACAGCACGAGCACCGGCTGCGTGCCGCCGCCGTCGTCGAACCAGCCGTGGAACAGCGCGCGCGCGCCGAGCGACGGCCGCGCGCCGTCCGCGTCGCGCGCGAGCGCGCCACGGTCCACGCGCACGCACGCGGCGACGAGCTCCGCCGCGCGCGCGCCGGACAACCGGATCACGCCGCGCCGCGCGGGACCCGGCGGGCTCGCGATCGCTGCAATCGTGTCGCGCACGCTGCGGCTCCCTCAGCGCGACTTGTAGTCAGGACAGCGGTACGCGTTCGGCCGCTCGGGGCGCCTGCACGCGCCGCCGTAGTCGTAGCGGCAGCTGTCGCACAACGGCGCAGCGCCCGAGGCTCGCAGCAGACCGAGCGCCGCGAGCAGCTTGCGCCACCACGCCATCGCGGAGACCTAGGGCCGCAACCCTACGGCCGCAACACTTCGATGCGCTGCGCGTCGATCGAAGCGTCGCCGCTCGGCAGCGTGCCCTTGTCGCCGTGCACGCCGACGTAGCGCCCGGCGTACAGCTCGAGCTTGTAGCGACCGCTGCTGCACAGCAGCTGGCAGATGTCGCGATTGCCCTGCACGAGCCAGAACTGCGGCGTGCCGCTGGCCGTCGTGCGGCGCACGATCGTGCCGTGGCCCGGGTAGGTCTGCGCGAGCGGATCCTTCGCGGCCGCTTCACGCACGACCTGCTGCTGGCGCTCGGCGAGCTGCTGCGCGACGCGCGTCTTCGAGGCCTCGATCTCGGCGCGCATCGCGGCCGCGGTCTCGAGCACCGTCACGCTGACCATGTCGGCGCGCGCGGTACTCGCGAACGCCCCTTCGACGCCGTCCTTCGTGTCGAGCGCGATCACCTTCTCGTACGCGGCGCGCAGGCCGGCGATGTCCGGCTGCTCGGACGTGCGCGCGGTCGCGAGCAGTTCACGCGCCTTCGACAGCTCGAGTTCGGCGCCGACGAGCGGCGTCGTCGGTGCAGCGGCCGGCACCGCGGTCGCCGCGCCGCTCGCGCCCGCCGCGGTCGGCGCGCCGTTCGTACCCGCGCCCGGCGTCGGCGCGGCGATCGGCGCACTCGCGCCCGTCTGCGCGGGCCGCGCGTAGATCGGCGCCGCGATGTGCGCGCCCTTCGCGACCGCGTCCGACCACGCCTTCGCGCCATCGGCGCCGGCTTCGAGCGCTTCCGCTTCCGCCTTGCGCAGCCAACCGGCGGTGCCGTCGGGCGTCCAGATGCGGACCCAGTCGTCCTTCAGCGCCTTCTCGGGATTCGCGCGCTCGACGAGCTGCACGCGCGTGCCGCGCTGCAGCGTGCCGACCGGGAAGTTGTTGACGTTGTCGGTCTGCGGCAGCGGGCGCAGGTTGACGCGATCGCCGTTGAGCTCGAGCGTGCCCGGCGTCTCCGTCTCGCGCACGTACTGACCGGAGACCCACGCGGCGAAACCGCCGGGGACTTCCGCCTGCACCCAACCCGCGCGATCGCCGCGCAGCTTGAGCAGCGTGCCCGCCGGGATGTCGCACAACAGATGGCCCTTCTCGTCGGCGAGGCTGCGCAGCCGCGCGCCGCGCGTGCCCGCGCGCGCGTAGGTCGGCAGCGCCGCTTGCGCGGGAGCTTGCGCGGCCGGCGCCGCAGTCGGCGCCGCAGTCGGAGCGGCAGTCGGCGCGGCAGTCGGCGCCGCGGTCGGCGCGGCCGGCTGCTGAGCCTTGGCCTCCGGCTGCTGTGCGAGGAGAACCACGGGAAGGCTGAGGAAAACGAGGGCGGCGCGCGCGATCATGGGTGTGTTCCTTCGTCCGCGCGCCATCGTAGCGGCGCCTCCCCCCAGCCTCCACAACGCAGGCTCACAACTCGAGCTCGAAACGCGCATGCGCTCCGCCACTTCCCACGGTTCCGACGCACCCGCCGCCGGCGGCGCGCTGCGCTTCCCCTACATGTTCTGGGCGCACACCGAGGCCGTGCGCTCGCCGTGGTGCCTGTCGCAGTCGGGGATGCCGGCGCCGCCGCGCGAGCTGTTCGCCGACTGCGACCCGCGCGAGCTCGCGCACCCGGAGGTCGATGCGGCGCCGAAGCTGCGCGAGCGGCTGTCGCAGCTGTACGGCCTGCCGCCGGAGCGGATCCTGCTCGTCCCGGGCGCCTCGGGCGGCATGTGGCTCGCCGCGCAGCGCTGGTTCCGTTCGGGGGCGCGCGTGGCCGCGGAAACGCCGTCGTACGAGCCGCTGCGCGGGCTGCCGCTCGAGTACGGCGCGCAACTGCGGTTGATCGAGCGGCGGCCCGAGCTCGGCTGGCACTTCGACCCGGCCGAGGTCGATCGGCAGCTCGACGGCGCGCGCCCGGGCCACGTGTTCGTGACGAACTCGCACAACCCGACCGGCGCGCTGCTCGAAGCGGCCGAGCTCGCGGCGCTGGCGCGTTCGGCCGAGCGCGCGGGCGGCGTGCTCGTCTGCTGCGAGGTCTACATGGAGTTCGCCTCCCCCGCCCGGCGCGTGCACGCGTTCCAGGTCGCGCCGAACGCGGTGTCGATCGGCAGCGTGACGAAGGCGTACGGGCTCGGCGCGCTGCGCGTCGGCTGGCTCCTGCTCGGCGAGGGGCTCGCCGGCGAGCGCGAGCGCTTGCTCGACGCCGCGTACCTCGGCTGGGTCGATCCGCCGACGCCGACGTGCCGGCTGGCGCGCCACGCGCTCGATCGACTGCCCGAGCTCGTGCAGCCGATCCTGCGCGTCGAGCGCGAATGCGCGCCGCTGCTCGCCGACTGGATCGCGTCGACGCCGGGCATCCGCGCGGTGCGACCGGCGCTCGGACTGACCGCGTTCCCGCGCATCGAAGGCGTCGACGACACGCGCGCGCTCGCGCAGTACCTGCAGCGCGAGCACCAGATCGACGTCGTGCCCGGCGAGTTCTTCGCGGCGCCCGGACACCTGCGCATCGGCTGCGGCGTGCCGGTCGAAACGCTGCGCGAAGGGCTGCGCCGGCTCGACGCGGGCATCCGGGCTTTCCGCGCGCGCTGAGCGCGCGCTATCCTCGCTCCGAGTCCCGCTCGTTCCCCGATGGCTCCGATGCTGCGCCAATACCTGAACGCGAAGATCCACAACGCCACGGTCACCGAGGCGAACGTCGACTACGTCGGGTCGGTGACGATCGACGAGGAGCTGCTCGATCGCGCGGACATCCACGAGAACGAGAAGGTGCTCGTCGTCGACAACACGAACGGCGTGCGCCTGGAGACCTACGCGATCAAGGGCGAGCGCGGCAGCGGCGTGATCGGGATGAACGGAGCGGCGGCGAAGCTCGTCAAGCCCGGTGACCGCGTGATCCTGATGACGTTCGGGATCTCGGCGGAACCGCTGAAGCCGCGCTGCCTGCTCGTCGACGACAAGAATCGGTTCGTGCGCTATCTCGAGGAGAAGGCGCACATGGTGCTGTAGCGCCACCGAGCAGCGGTCATGCGCGCGCGGCCTCGCCCCATCCTGGTTCTGCGCCGCGCCGCCGCCAGCGTGCTGCTGGTCGGCGCGGCGTGCGCGACGCAGCGCGGAGACGCGCGTGAAACGGCGACACCGGCGGATGCAGCCACGCTCGCGACGACGTCGACAGGCGAGCCATCGACCCTGTACTTCCCGCAGCTGAAGTCCGCGTCGCCGGTCCAGGCGGGACGGAAGGAGCTCGACGCAGCGATTGC
>SCVU01000029.1 GCA_004296785.1 Planctomycetota bacterium | reverse complement strand
TCGGAGCATGGAGGCGGGCACTATAGGTCCGCGCAGCGCTCGAACGAGTCGGCGTGGCGCGCCGCACAATCCTCGAACAGGTCCGCGGCTCGTCGAGTCGTGCGAGATCCTCGCCGCGTGCGTGCACCCGGACCTGTTCGAGGATTGTGCGGCGCGCCACGCCGACTCGTTCGAGCGCTGCGCGGACCTATAGTGCCCGCCTCCATGCTCCGACTCGTCGCGCTTCTCGTGCTCTGCGCGTGTCCGCTCGCGCCGCTCGCCGCGCAGCAGCCGCCGTCGACCGCCGAACGCGTGCTCCACGCGCTCGACGCGAGCGACCGGCTGCGCCCGCTCGAGGCGCGCGCCGCGCTGCGCGCGGTGCTCGAGCAGCGCCTGCCGCGGCCCGCGGCGGAGCTGCCCGAGCTCGTGCTCGCCGCGCGCGCGCTGCTCGCGCTCGACGACGCGCTCGAGGACTGGGCCGCGATCGAAGCGTGGCACGCCGCGCTCGCCGCGCGCCGCGACCAGTCGCCCGGCGAGCTCGCGAGCCTGCTCGCGCAGGGCCACGCGGTCGCGCTGCGCGCGCTCGGCCGCAACGGCGACGCGCTCGCGCTCTCGCGCGCGCAGGGCTTCGTCGGCGACGGCTGGATCCTCGCGCCGTTCGACAACGAGCGCGGCGCGGGCTTCGAGCGCGCGCTGCCGCCCGAGCAGGGCATGGCGCTCGACGCGCGCGCGACCGGCCAGGCGCGCGAGATCCACTGGCGCCGCAACCCGGCGCCCGCGCACCCGCTCGGCCGCGTGCTGCTGCACGAGATCGTGCGACCGGCACAGGACGGCGTCGCGTTCTTCGCGACGGTGCTCGTCGCGCCGCGCGAGCTCGATGCGACGCTCGTGCTGTCGGCCGGCTGCGCGTTCCGCCTGTGGGTCGGCGGGCGCGAGGTCGGCGAGCGCGATGCGCGGCGGCCGGCGCTGCCGGATCAGGACTGGGTGCCGGTGCATCTCGCCGCGGGTCGCAACGAGCTCGTGCTCGAGCTCGCGAACGAGGACCAGGGCTGGTGGGGTTTCGCGCTGCGCGTCGCCGACGCGGACGGCCGCGGACTCTCCGACGTGCGCGTCGATGCCGCGGCGCTCGAGCGGATCGCGCCGCTCGAACGCGGCGCGGGCGCGCGCGGCGACGCCCTCGACCCGCCGTCGCTGCGCGCGCTCGTCGCGCGAGCGGAGCTCGCGGACGGCGCAGGCGGCGACGCACACGCGGTCGCGCTCGCCGCGCAGCTCGAGTACCACGCGCATCCCGCCGACGCGCAGGATCCGCGCGGCGTGCAGCGCGCCGAGCGCTGGATCGCGCGCGAGCCGAACTCCCCCGCCGCGTGGCAGGTGCTCGCGCACGCGCTGCGCGGCCGGCTGCCGCGCGCGCTCGAGGAGGATGCGCTCGACCGCCGGCTGCAGGCGTGGCGGCGCGTGCTCGAGCTCGACCCGGCGCACGCGGGCGCGCTGGCGAGCCTGGCCGAGCACTCGATCGACG
>SCVU01000229.1 GCA_004296785.1 Planctomycetota bacterium | reverse complement strand
GCGTCGATCTTCGTCACGGCCGCGCTCGCGCTGACGACGTTCTTCGCGATGATCATGTGCGGCATGGCGATCCAGGGCCCGATCGCGTTCTGGAAGAACCTCGTGCCGCACGTGCCGCTCGCGCTGTGGCCGCTGATGTTCGTCGTCGAGGTGATCGGCCTGCTGGTCAAGCCGTTCGCGTTGATGATCCGCTTGTTCGCGAACATGACCGGCGGGCACCTCGTCGTGCTGTCGTTCATGGGCCTGATCTTCTTCTTCGCGGGCCGCATGGGCGCCGGAGCCGGCTGGGGCGTGTCGCCCGTCGCCGTGGGCTTCGCCGTCTTCATCATGATCATCGAGAGCTTCGTCGCGCTGCTGCAGGCGTACGTGTTCACGCAGCTCTCGATCCTGTTCGTCCACTCGAGCGTGCACCCCGAGCACTGATCGCGCGACGACTCTCGCATCGAGTTGCGCTCCGGCCCCGGAGCTCGCCTCGTCACCTAAGAAACCCTACCCAACTTCGAAACCAAGACTGCTCATGAACATTCCCGCTGACACGAACGTGATGGACCTCGCTCGCTTCGGTGCCGCACTCGGCGCCGGCGCGGCCGCGATCGGCGCCGGCCTGGGCATCGGCCGCATCGGCGCTTCCGCCAACGAGGGCATCGCGCGTCAACCGGAAGCTGCCAGCGACATCCGCGGCGGCTCGATCATCCTCGCGGCGCTGATCGAAGGCGTGGCGCTGTTCGCCGTCGTCATCACGCTGCTGATCGCGCTGAACGAAGGCAAGTAGCACCGCAGCGTTGGGGTTTCCGACCGGCGCGCGCGCAGCGTGCGCGTGCGCCGGTCGCAGCGCCCCCTGCTTCCGCCCGTCCGCTCTCCGAGTCACTGCCATGTCGACCCTCCTGCTCCTCTCCGCCGAAGGCGAAGGCTTCGATCCGCTCAATGTCTCCGGCGCCGGCGGCATGATCTGGACGTTCGTGATCTTCTTCGTCGCGCTGCCTTTCATGTGGAAGGTCGTGATGGGGCCGATCGCGAAGGCGCTCGCCGAGCGCGACGCGAAGTCCGCCGAGGCGATCGTCGCTGCGCAGCGCGCGAGCGAGGACGCGCAGAAGGCGCGCGCGGAAGTCGAGTCCAAGCTCGCCGAGGCGCGCGCCGACGCGGCGAAGACGATGGCCGAGGCGCGCGGTCGCGCCGAGGTGCGCGAGCGCGAGATCGTCGGCGCCGCGCAGGTGCAGGCGCAGGCGCTGCTCGACAACGCGCAGAAGTCGATCCGCGCCGAGCAGGAGAAGGCGATCGCCGCGATCCGCAAGGAAGTCGTCGAGCTGTCGCTCGGCGCCGCGACGAAGGTGCTGAAGGCACGCGTCAACAGCGACGACGACCGACGCCTCGCGCAGGAAGCGGTCGCCGTCGGCCAGGCCGGATCGGCCAAGGGCGCGTCGTGAACGTCGACCCCGTCACCGCGCGCTGGTGCGAGGCGCTGTTCGCGCTGGCCGGCCGCCAGGGCAAGCGCGACGCCGTCGCCGCGGACCTGCAGAAGCTCGCGCGCGAGCTCGCCGGCCCGCTGGGCCGCATCGTGTTCGACAACCGCGTCGCGCTCGCCGAGCGCCGCGCCAAGCTCGAGCCGCTGCTCGCCGGTTGCGACGTGCTCACGGCGAACTTCGTGCACGTGTGCTTCGACAAGCGCCGCGCCGAGGTGCTGCGCACGATCAGCGCGGCCTTCGCGCAGCGCCAGCTCGCCGAGGAAGGCGCGATCGAAGGCGTCGTCGAGAGCGCGCGCCCGCTCGCGGCAGGCGACATCGCCGAGATCGCGCTCGGTCTCGCGCCGCTCTACAAGAAGCGCCTCGTGCTCAGCAACCGCGTGCGCCCCGAGCT
>SCVU01000228.1 GCA_004296785.1 Planctomycetota bacterium | reverse complement strand
TGCTCGAGCTCGATGCGCGTCCGTCGCTCGACGATCCGGACATGCGCGGCCACGACGCGTCGGCGGCGCTGTGCCGACGCGAGCTCGAAGTGCTGCGCTGCGCGCGCGCGGTGATGTGCGGCTCCTCGCAGCTCGCGCACTACGCGATCAGGCGCGGCGCGCGGCCGTCGCGCGTGCTCGTGCAGCCGAACGCGGTCGACTCGCGGCGCTTCCGCCCGCGGCAGAGCGACGATGCGCTGCGGCGCGAGCTCGTGCCGCAGGGCCGCGTCGCGCTGGGCTTCCACGGCCGGCTGCGTCCGTGGCACGGGCTCGAGCTCGTCGCACGCGCCGCGTCGCAGCTGCTGCGCGAGGGCGTCGACCTGCACCTGCTGCTCGTCGGCGAGGGCGAGTTCGACGCGGTCCTCGCCGGGCTCGTGCCGCGCGAGCGCGTGACGCGGATCGGATTCCACGCGCACTTCGACGTCGCGCGCGCGATCGCGTGCTTCGACGTGCTCGCGCTCGGCAGCCTGCACGATCAGCCGTACTACTACTCGCCGATGAAGCTGTGCGAGGCGATGGCCTGCGGCGTCGTGCCGATCGTACCGCGCTCGGGCGACCTGCCGTCGATGGTGTGCGACGGGATCGACGGCGCCTGCTACACGCCGGGCGATCTGGCGGATCTCGTGCGGGCGCTGCGCCCGATCGCCGCGGACGCGGGCGTGCGCGGCCGCGTCGCGGCGGCGGCGATCGAGCGCTCGCGCTGCACGTCCTGGCGCGACGTCGCGCGGACTGTGATCGGCTTGCTCGGCGACGAGCGCGGCTCGGCCGCGTAGCTCAGCGCTTGAAGACGCGCACGAGCGCGGTGATCGCGTCGAGCGCGAGCACGGTGAACGTGCGCCGGCCCGCCCACACGTCGAGCACGTAGCGCCACCCGAGTCCGTAGCCGCGGCGCATCCGCCGCGCGCCGTCGCCGCAGCGCTCCCAGTGCGAGTGCACGAGCACGACGCGCGTGCCCGTGACCGGCCCGTCGTCGGGCGGCGTCGTCGCCGCGATCCGCGCGTCGGCGAAGCGCGGGTACGTGCTGCGCGTGTCGGCGGGCTCGAAGCGAATCTCGACTTCGCCCGCGGTCTCGGGCGGGCGCGACGGGTGCCACGTGAACACGACGCGCCGCGGCGGGTCCCACACGAGCACCGTGCCCCAGATCGAGCGGCCGCCGTCGTGGAAGATCTCGTGGATCGTGCCGCCGACGCGGCCTTCGAACACCGCGCTGCGCGTCTTCGCGCCGCCGACCGAGTGCGTGCGGATCGGCCACCACGCGCCGAAGTCCTGCGTGAAGCGCCAGAACGCACTCTCCTGCGGCCAGGCCACCTGCGTCGTGCGCACGAGCGGCGGGATCGGCGCGTTCGAGCTCATGCGCACTCCACCGCGCGCGCCGCGCACGCGGGGGGCGAATCGAGCGCGGCGTCCCACATGCAGCCGAGCGTATGCGATTCCGCGAGTCGCTGGCTACACTCGCGCCGCATGCGCGCTCTCCAGTCGCTCACCGCCGCACTCGCACTCCTCGCCGCGGCCGCCTGCTCGAGCGAGCCCGCGCCGCTCGAGATCTCGACTCCGCGCGAGGTCGAGGCGAGCTGCGGGCAGTGCCGATTCGGCCTCGGCGGCGAGCGCAAGGGCGGTTGCGACCTCGCGGTCCGCATCGACGGCCAAGCGTACTACGTGCGCGGGACCGGCATCGACGACCACGGCGATTCGCACGCCGCCGACGGCTTCTGCAATGCGATCCGCTCGGCGCGCGTCACCGGGCGCACCGCCGGCGCTGAGTTCGTCGTCGACACGTTCGAGCTCGTCGCGAAATGAACCACGCCTCGCCGCGCGAGGCGCGACGAGGCGTGGCGTAGCGTGGCGTGGCGTGGCGTGCGAAGCGCGGCGAGGATCGCGCGTCGGCCCGGGCCGCGAGCGGACGCGCGAGCTCGGCCGGCGCAGGCTCAGCCCGGGAAGTAGCGCGTGCCGCGCCGCTGACCCTTGGTCTTCACGCGCTTCGCTTCGATGAGCTTGCGGATCGGCAGGGTCAGCGCCTTCGTCGGCGCGCCGAGCGCCTTGCCGATCTGCTCGACCGACTGGCCGGGCTTCGCCTTGACCGCCGCGTGGACCTTGTCGGCCATCGCGAGCACGGCCTTCGGGTCGCGCTTCGCGCGCTTGCCGCCGCCTTTCGCGGCCCGCGCGGTCCCCACGGACGCCTTGGCCGCGCCGCGCGGCCGGCCGGGGCCGCGCTTGCCGGAAACCCCGAGCGCTTGGTGGACCGCGAGCAGCGCCGCCTCGCGGATCAGGACGTTGAGGTCGTCGACGAATGCGTCGACGCGTGCACGAAGGTCGTTTTCGGAATCGAACATTGGAATGGAGTCGGATTCGTTCGGAATCCGCTGAGGGATGGATTGTGCGATCGAGTCGTCCGCGGGGGCGAATCGAGGCTCGATCGAATGCATGGTTTATCCGGTGTGCGCATGCAATTCAATGCATGCATTTCCATGCACCGAAATGGCCAATCCACGCCCGTTCAAGCGCTCAATCGCCGGCGCGACGAGTCTTTTTCACGAGCTTGACGAGCACGGACGGCCTGGCGAGGTCGCGCAGCATGTCGCGGCCGACCCAGCGCGGCGCCGCGTCGTCGGACGCGGCCAGGCTCTGCGCGAGCGCGACCGCCCGCGCGTGCAGCGCCGCATTGCGGTGTCCGATGCCGCGCAGCGCCCAACTGACGCCTTTCTTCACGAAATTGCGCTCGTCCGCGGCGCCGCGCGCGACGAGCGGC
>SCVU01000028.1 GCA_004296785.1 Planctomycetota bacterium | reverse complement strand
GGCTGCGCGCTGCCGGCCTGCGCGAGGCGCGCGTCGGTCAGGATGCCGGCGCCGCGCCGCGCAGGTTGGTGCAGCCCGGACAGGAGCGCTTTCAGGCACTCCTCGAAGCGTGCGAGGCGCAGCGGCTTCACGAGGTACGCGGCGAAACCGATCGTCTGCATGCGCTCGACGTCGGCGGCGCCGCCGAGCGAGGTCAGCATGACGAGCGGCGTCCCGGCCAGTTCCGGATCCGCCGCGACGAGCCGCCCGAACTCCTCGCCGTCGGTCTCGGGCATGTCGTGGTCGACGAAGACGATCGCGTACGGATCGCCGCTAGCGCGCGCGGCGCGGATGCGCGCGAGCCCCTGCGCGGCCGAGCTCGCCTCGTCGCAGCCGCTGCACCAGGCCGCGGCGTACTCGCGCACGACGCGCCGGTTGGTCGCGTTGTCGTCGACGACGAGCACGCGCGCGCGCGGCACCTTGTGCGGCAGCGGCGCCGGCGGCCAGGTCGCGCCCTGCACGGCCGGCAGCGGCAGTTCGAACCAGAACGTCGAGCCCTTGCCCTCTTCGCTCTCGACGCCGATCTCGCCCTTCATCAGCAGCACGAGCGAGCGGCTGATCGCGAGGCCGAGGCCGGTGCCGCCGAAGCGCCGCGTCGTCGACGCGTCGACCTGCGAGAACATCTGGAACAGCCGGCCCAGTCGATCCTTGGGGATCCCGACGCCGGTGTCGCGCACGACGAAGCGCACGCGCGGCTCCGCGCCCGGCTTCGTCTCGGCGCGGCGCACCTCGACCACGACCTCGCCGTGCTGCGTGAACTTGAGGCCGTTGCCGGCGAGGTTGAGCAGGACCTGGCGCAGGCGCGACGGATCGCCGCGCAGCCGCTCGGGCACGTCGCGCGCGACGATGCTGACGAGCTCGATGCGCCGCTCGGCCGCCTTGCTCGAGAGCGTGTGCAGGCAGTCCTCGACCAGCGGGCGCAGCGGGAACTCGATCGACTCGAGCTCGAGGCGCCCGGCCTCGATCTTCGAGAAGTCGAGGATGTCGTTGAGCAGCACGAGCAGCGACTCGGCGCTCTGCAGCACGGTCGTCGTGATGTCGCGCTGGTGCGCGTCGAGCTCGGTGTCGAGCAGCACCGTGGTCATCCCGATCACGCCGTTCATCGGCGTGCGGATCTCGTGGCTCATGTTGGCCAGGAACTGCGACTTGGCGATCGTCGCGGCCTTGGCTTCTTCCATCGAGCCGCGCAGCTGGAGATTGACGTCCTCGAGGTCGGCCGTGCGCGCGCGCACCTCCTCCTCGAGGCCGTCGCGGTGCAGCGCGAGCTCGACGTCGCGCGCGTGGATCTCATCGAGCATCCCGTTGAACGAGTCGACGAGCTCGCCGACCTCGTCGTTCGAGTGCGCCTGCGCGCGCAGCGTGTAGTCGCGCTGTTCGCTGATGCGCCGCGCGGTCGTCGACAGCGCGACGAGCGGCGCCGAGATGTGCGCCTGCAGCCGGCGCGCGAGCAGCCACGACAGCGCGACGCACGCGACCCAGCCGGCGCCGACCATGCCGACGATCTGCATCAGACGCGCGCTCACCGGCGAGTCGTCGCTCTGCAGGAACAGCGAGCCGATGCGCTGGCCGTCAACCTCGATCGGGTGCACGACGCGCGCGACGCCGTTGTCGACTTCCGACGACAACAACTGCGCGTCCGCGGGCGGCGCGACGACGAGCGCGTCGCGCGCGCTCCACGTCGCGAAGACGTGCGATTTCTCGTCGTAGACGCACGCGTACTGCAGGTGCGCCTGGCGGCCGAGCTTGGCGAGTTCCTCCTCGACGAACTGCGCGTCGTCGAACTCCAGCGCCGAGCGCATGTTCGTGCCGAGCACGTCGGCCATCAGGTGCAGGTCGTCGACCAGCGTCTGGCGCGCGGTCGACCAGCCGAGCAGCAGGAACGCGCTCGCGCCGAGCAGCAGCGCGGCGCTGCTCGTGCCGACGATGATCAGCGTGAGCTTGCGGCCGAACGAGCCGCGACCCTGCACAGGGCGGTGGACCGACGTCACTTGCGCGCACCTCCCTCGTCCACGGCGCCGGCGACGATCCGCGCGTGCTTCAGGAGCTCCGAGCTGACTTCGAGCCCGGCCTTCTTCGAACTCGCCGTGTTCGCCGCGAACCGCACGCGGTTGCCGTCGAGGTAGAAGCCGAACTGAGCGCCGAGCTCCGCGCCGCGCTGCGTGTCGGCGACCAGCAGCACCGGCTTGCCGGCGAACTGTTCGGCGAGCTTCTGCTGCTGCTTCTCGTCCCGACCGGCGACGAACACGAGCTGCGCGTTGCCGAGCGCCGCGACGTCGGTGCCGCGGACGATCTTCACCTTGCGTTCACCGACCTTGGCGTCCTTGAACGCCTCGTCGAGCGCGGCGCCGAACGGATCCTTGCCGAGCACCGCGACGAGGAACGGCGCGTCCTTCGACTCG
Organism: Planctomycetota bacterium; assembly: GCA_004296785.1. Lineage (GTDB taxonomy): Bacteria > Planctomycetota > UBA1135 > UBA1135 > GW928-bin9. Next base: position 1,088 of record SCVU01000028.1, on the reverse strand, counting down.
TACGCAGACTCCGGCCAGCGGGTGTACTTGACGAAGCGCGCGAGCAGCAGCGCCTTCATCTCGTACTCCGACAGTTGCTTGTCCGCCTCCGCCGCGCGCGTCTGCGCGTTCGCAATGCGCGGCTCGAGCACGCGCGGGGCGGCGACGAGCAGGGCGAGACCGCTGCACATGAGTGCAGGCCAACCGCGGTAGACGCAGTTTCGGCTCTTGCGGAGCAGGGACATGGAGGAAGCGGGGGATCCGGGCTATCGGCACAATGGGGGCCCGACTGTCGCGCGATTCCGCAGTGAATCGGGCGCTTCCCGGCGCTGCGCACCGGTGGAAACGGAAGGCCGCTCAATTCCAGGACGCCGTGCGCCGATACGCGTTCGTCCGGAGTCCCCCCGGTCGCCCCGAGATGGAACGCGCCGCAACGCTGTCCCCGCTGCTGCTTCGTACGCGCATTGCCGCGTGCGCCGCTGCGTTCGCCGTCGTCTGCGGCGGCCTCGCGCGCGCGCAGGCGCCGGAGAGCCGGCCGGCCAAGGACCTCGACGACCTGTCGCTCGAGGACCTCTTGAGCATGGAGGTCTCCATCGCGACGCGCCACGACGAGAAGATGTCCGACACCGCGGCTGCGGTGTACGTGATCACCGGCGACGAGCTGCGGCGCTCGGGCCACAAGAGCCTGCAGGACGCGTTGCGCATGGTGCCCGGCTTCCACGTCAACAACTGGAAGACGTCGGGCTGGGACGTGACGTCGCGCGGATTCACCGGCTCGCTCTCGGCCGTCAACGAGTCGTTCGCGAACCAGCTGCTGCTCGTGATCGACGGCGTCGACGTCTACAACCCGATCATGGCGGGCATCTGGTGGCCGCTCGCCGACGTTCCGCTGCAGGACGTCGACCGCATCGAGATCCTGCGCGGCCCCGCGGGAACGCTGTGGGGCGCGAACGCGATGAACGGCGTCGTGCACGTGATCACCAAGCACGCGCGCGACACGCTCGGCGAGAGCACCGACGTCGACATGGGCAACAAGATCCAGAGCGGCGACCTGTCGGTCGGACGGCCGATCGGCGACAACGGCTGGATCTTGTTGCCCATGTCGACGT
>SCVU01000227.1 GCA_004296785.1 Planctomycetota bacterium | reverse complement strand
GCAGAGCCCGGCCGCCGCGCCTGCGCCCGCGGCCAGCGCTGCTCCCGCGCAACCCGCGCCGAGCGCGGCGCGTCCGGCGCCTGCGCCTGCACCCGCGCCCGCGCGTCCGCAAGCCGCGCCCGCGCCCGCACAGCAACCGCGCTCGGCGCTGCCGACGCGTCCGGCCGCGCCGGCGACTCCGTCGCTCGGCATCCTCGATCACCTCGGCGATCACTCGACGGCGCCCGCGCCGGCCGCTGCGGTTCCGGCGGCCGCGCCGCAAGCGCAAGCCCCGGCGGCGTCAGCGCCCGAGACGAACGAGCCGACGATGATCGACCTGAGCTCGGAAGAGAGCGCGCCGGCGAAGCCGGCCGCGAAGCCGGGCTCGAACCTCGACGCGCTGCTGCCCGACGACTCGGTGCGCCGCGCGCTGGGTTCGTAGCGCGACGCGCGCTCGTGTTGGAACGCGACGCGCGCTCGTATTGCGGCGCGACGCGCGCTAGCTCTCGGCCGGCGCTTCGCCTTCGGTCTTCTTGAAGAACGACGCGAACGGCCGGAACGCGGTCGACTTGCTCGCCTCGCGGATCGCCTGCGGATCGTATTCGTCGCGCGGACCGCGATCGCCGCTCTTGCCGCCGCGGCCGCCGAAGCCGCCGCCTCCGCTGAAGCCGCCGCCGGCGCCGCCGCCGCGACCTCCGCCGCGCTTGCGCTCGCCGCCGCCGACGACCATGCCGTCGCGGCGCGTCTGCGCGGCGCGCACGAAGCCCTGATCCTTGCGCTCCTCGCGCGGAGCGTCGCCGCGTCCGCCGCGACCGCGGTCGTAGCCGCCGCGACCACCGCCGCGTCCGCCGCCGCCCGCGCGATCGCCGCGGCCTTCACCCGGACCACCGGGTGCGCCGCCGCGCTCGAAGCGCCGCCCGCCGCCCTGGCCGCGCTCGCCTTCGGCGCCCGGCACGCGCACGCGCTGGCGCTCGGGCACGTTGCGCAGCGACAGCGTCACGCGCTGACCCGTCGCTTCGACGACGCGCGCGCGCACCCACTGGCCGATCGCCAGCATCTCGCGCGCGTCGCGCACGTAGCGCTCGGAGATCTCGCTGATGTGGATCAGCGCATCGCGCTCCAGGCCGATGTCGACGAACGCCGCGAACCCCGCGACGTTCGACACGAGCCCCTCGACGACCTGATCGGGCGTGAGCGTCTTCGGGTCGGTGTCCGCCGGCAAGAGGCGCGGCAGGAACAGGCGCAGCCGCGAATCGCGGCCGGCGTTCGCGAGCTCGCGCACGACGTCGCGGAACGTCGCTTCGTCGAGCGTCTGCGCGAGCTCGCCGAGCTGCTCGGGGCGGATGTTGCGCAGCGCGTGGAACAGACCCTGCGCGCCGGGCACGGCGCCGCCGACGACGTCGAGCATCTTGCGACCGAGCTCGTACTGCTCGGGGTGCAGGCCGGTCGCGTCGAGCGGCTCGGCCGAACTCGGCACGCGCAGGCACGCGACCGCGGACGCCCACTGCACGTCGGTCAGGATGCCGCTCGCGCGGAGATCCTCGCGGCTCTCGAACGGCTTCTCGTTGCGGCGCGCGATCAGCTTCGCCGCGAGCTCGGCCGACAGGCCGGGCACGTGGCGCAGCACGGACTCGGGCGCCGTGTTGAGCTCGGTGCCGACGAACGCCACCGCCGACTCGATCGTCTCGGCGAGCACGCGCTTGAGCGCGGCCTTCGTCACGAGCGCCGTCTCCGGCCCGAGGCCGAGATGGCGCGGATCGACCTTCGACAGCTCGGGCAGCGGATCCTGCAGCCGGCGCGCGAGCGACACGGCCATGCGCGCGGGCACCGGCAGCGCGCCGAGTTCCTTGCGCGCCAGCTCGGAGTTCGCGTAGGTCGTGAGCCCCGCGTCGTTCACGATCATCACGGCGGCCGGCGAGCCGGCCGCGGCCAGCGCCGCACGCAGTCGCACGAGCGCGGGACGCGCCTGCTTCGAGCACGACACGGCGAACGCGGCGACCTCGGTGCCCGACAGGTGCTGCGCGAGCTCGGCGCCGATCTCGGCGAGCTCGCGGTCGACGTAGATCGTCTTCGTGCGCGGCGCGGGCGGCGTCGGCGGAGCCGGCGCGGCCGCCGCGGTCGCGGGCGCTTCGGACGCGGCGGACTCGACTCCAGCTTCAGCGGTCGCCGGTGCTCCGACGGCCGCATCGGCGGCAACCGGTGCTTCGACCACGGCGGGCGCGGCGACGACCGGTTCCGGCGCGGGCGCGGGCTCGGCGATCGTCTCGACGACCGCGCGGCGGCGCTCGATGCGGATCTCGCTCGCGGCGGGCGTACCGTCGGCGGCGACGAACACGATCGTCCAGTCGCCGCGCGCGTTGACGTCGACGCCGGCGACCGGCTTGCGGCCGAGCAGCGGCCCGAGCAGCACGGAGCGCAGGTGCAGCGCGATGCCGCGCAGCACGTCGTCGTCGGCGTGCTCCTTCAGCTCGTTGCGCACGTCCTCCTCGAGCATCGGCAACAGGCGCCGATCGAGCGCCTGCGCCGCGACGCGGTCGAGGACGTCGCGGAAATCGGGATCGAGGCGCGCGCCGAGCGCCTGGCGCACCTTCGCGAGCGCGCGCTGGCGGTCGAGCTGGATCGACACGTGCACGACGCGGTCGCGCTGCGCCTGGCGCAACGCGAGCAGCTTGGCGCCTTGCAGTTGGCGCAGCGGACCGCGCAACCGCAGCACCGGCTTGTGGCGACCGAGGCGCTTCTCCTCGACCGCCGGGCGCACGTGGATGTGTCCCTCGCGGCGCAGCATCCGGCGCAGCACCGAGCGCAGCCGCGGGTCGCGGCCGAGGCGGTCGCCGAGGATGCGCATCGCGCCGTTGAGCGCCTCTTCGTCGGAGTGCACGCCGCGGTCGGTCTGCACGTACGGCGCGCACGCGCGCGCGAGCTTCACGGTCAGCTCGAGCTTGTGCTGCGTCTCGCGTGCCCTCTGATCGAGTGCGGCGTCGAGTGCGGCGTCGACCGCGGGGGCGGCGGGCTCGGCGGCGCGTTCGGCCGCCGGCTCGGAGCTCGCTTCGGACGCGGACTCGGGCGCCGCCTCGGGCGCGGCGTCCGCATCCGACTCGCTCGGCAGCTCGCTCGACGCCTCGGCCGCGTGTTCGGGCGGCGCCTCGGCATCCAGGCTCGGCAGGTCCGACTCGACGAGATCGTCGAGCTCCTCGGGCGCCGGATGCTCGTCCGCGCCGTCGGCCGCCGCATGTTCCGCTTCGTCGCTCGCCGCGTCGCCCGCGCCGCGCGGCTGCGACTGCGTCAGCGCGTCGGCGAGCGCGCCGAGGCCGCGGTCGAGCGCGAATTGCACCTCGAGCTCCGGCTTGCGGTGCGGGAGCAGCAGGTCCTCGAGCTCGTACTTGTCGAAGGTCGCGCGCACCGCTTCGAGATCGCGCTCGGTGTGACCCGGCGCCGCTTCGACCAGGCGCAGCACCGTCGCGCGCCGGCGATCGAGCTCCTCGAGCTCCTTGCGCGCGAGATCCAGGCGCCGCACGAGCCCCTCGGAGAATTCACCGCACTGCGCGCGCCGGAAGCGACCGATGTACGGCGCCGCATAGCCCTGGTCGAGCAGGCCGAGCACGGCCTCGGTGCAGTCGGGGGGAGCGGAGAACTCTTTGGCGAGGGCGGCCAGGATCTGCGGTGAAGTCACGGTCTGTCTCCAGAAGCGCGGAGCGCTGAAACGCGCCGTATCGGCGCGTCTCGTTGGGGTACGAAGGGCGCGGCACTCGCCGCGCGGGGTCAGGTGGGCCGAATAGGATACCCGCTCGGCGCGGGAGCTACTCTTCGATGCCGACGATCTGCGCGAGCGCCTTGCCGAAGCGCATGCCCGCCGCATCGTCGAGCGCGGTCACGAGCGATCCATCGCGCTCGACCTGCACGCCCGTGTACTTGCCGCCGGCCGCTTGCACCTTCGCCTTCGACGCGGGCGCGCCGGTGACCTTCTTCCCGCGCAACACGCCGGCCGCCGCGAGGATCTCGACCGCCTCGCCCCACGCGCCGATCATCTTGCCGGCCGCCGCGGCCTCGCGCGCGAGCCGCTGCGCGTCCGCGTTGGACGCGAGTTCCAGCGCACCCTCGCCGCCGACGAACAGCACGCCGGAGTACTCGTCGAGCTTCACGCCCGCGAGTGCCGCGTCGACCATGAACTCGTCCTGCAGGCGGCCCTTCAGCAGACCGCTGGTGTCCGTCGAGACCGAGCGCGTGCCGACGTGCACGTTGTAGAGCGACGAGCGCGCGTAGCGCAGCGTCTCCTCGGCGTACGCACGCGCCGGAACGACGACGAGCACGATGCTCTTGTAGCGCTGGATCACGAGCCCGTGCTCGTCGAGCTCCTGCTTCGCGCCGCTGTCCTGCTTCGCCATGAATGCTGCTCTCTCGGAATGCCGCTCGCTCGTCGGGGGGTCGAATCGAGGCCGCGAGTCTAGTCCGGAACCTCGAAGATCGAGATGCGCGTTTCCTCGGCCAGCAGCACCGCGCCGTGCGCGACCGTCCACGCGACGTGCTCGTCGAGGCCGGGGACGGTCTGCTGCCCGAGCATGCGGCCGCTGACGAGGTCGCGCACCTCGAGCGTCGCGCCGCGCGCGATGTAGAGCTTGCCGCTGTCGGCGCGCAGCCCGACGTCCGGGAAGTCGGCCTCGAGCTCGCCCTCGAGCGCGCAGCACCACAGCGGGCGCTCGACGCCGCCGTTGCGCGCGGACAGCACGAGCAGCGCGATGCCGCTGCGCACGCGCGCGCCGCCCGCGGTCGGGATCGCCGACTTCTGCAGCGCGTCCGGCGGGATCGCCTCCTCGACGTTCGAGACGACCATCGCGATGAGGCCGGCCTCGGCGGTGAGCCCCGTGATCGAGCGCTGGCGCGGCTCGAGCAGGCGACCGATCGGCTCGCCGCTGCCGACGTCGATGCACAGCACGCCCTGGCGGCCGAGTCGCTCGTTCTTGTACACGACCCACAGGTGGTCGCCGTCGCGCGCGATGCCGTGATAGCGCTCGCCACCGGCGCCGAAGGTCCAGACCTCGGCGAGCGTCGACGTGCGCAGCGCGGCGATGCGGCGCGGCGCGATGCAGATGCACAGATCGGGATCGACGCGCGCTTCGTCGAAGCCGCCGATCTCGCGCGCGGCGAGCAGCTCGCCGTTGTCGACGTTCATCCGCGCGATGCGGTGGCCCTGCTGGCCGGGGCCGAGCACGACGACGTCGCGCTCCGAGCCGAGGCCCGCGCCGAAGCCGCGCCCGTAGCCGACTTCGCACGGCGAGTTCCAGCGGATCTCACCGCTGGTGCGGTCGAGCGCGAGCAGGCGACCGGGGATCACGTTGTCGATCCACTTGCCGCCGGCGGGCTGGTCGTAGCCGTGGACGATGACGGGGCCGCTCGCTCCGAGCGCGAGACCGTCGATCAGGCTGGGTAGCTCGCGGCTCCAACGCCGCCGGGCAGTGCGCAACATGGGCGGGCGATCTTACGGAACGGGGTTTCGGGGGACGAGGATGTACCGAGCCCGCCTCGGATGTACCGAGCCCGCCTCGATTCCGCCGACTTGGAGGAATTGACGCCGCCTCGACTTCGCCGCGTTCGCGCCGCGAACGCGGCGAAGTCGAGGCGGAGATCGGAAGAGCACAC
>SCVU01000226.1 GCA_004296785.1 Planctomycetota bacterium | reverse complement strand
CGGCGCGGCGCGTTCGGCGCCGGCGTGCTGAACGCGTTCCTGCCCTGCGGTCTGTCGTGGAGCGCGCTCGCGCTGGCGAGCCAGGCCGCGCCGTTCGCGGCGCTCGGCGCGAGCGCGTGCTTCGGTGCGCTGACCGCGGTCGGGCCGCTCGCGGTGCTCGGCGGTCAGCGTTGGTTCGCCGCGCGCGCGGGCGGTGCTGGGCGCTGGCTCGCCGCGGGCGCGCTGTCGCTCGGTGCGTTCGTCTGCGCGTGGCGCGGCTTTGCCGTGTGGCAGGGCGCCTCGCCCGAAGCGGCGGCGTGCTGCGCGAGCGCGGACGCGCCGACTACGAGCGCTCCATGATCTCGCTGGTGCGGATGAAGCCCCAGCGCTCGCCCATCGAGATCCGCGCATCGTCGTTGTGATTCGCGCGCGCGAGCACGCGCGGAGCGCCGGCGGCCGTGAACCGCCGCACCGCGTCGGCGACGAGCGCGCGCGCGAGGCCGCGGTGGCGATAGTTCGGGTGCACGTGCAGCACGCAGATCTCGGGCGCGTGCTCGCCGGTCAGCGGCTCGACGTGCGGCAGCGCGATCAGGACGCCGAGCAACTCGGCGCCCGCGCGCGCGACGAGCACCAGCGTCTCGCGCTCGGCGAGCGCGCCCTCGACGCGCGCGAGCACGGTCGCGGCGGTGCTCGAAGTGCGGCGCCCTTCGACCAGCGATTCGGCGATCCAGCGCTGCAGGGTCGCGGCCTCGGCGCGCAGCGCGGCGGGCGTGTCGAGGACGGCGAGGTCGGCGTGCATGCGTCGCAGCGTACTCCGACGGCCCTCGGCTGGACACCGCGGGAGCGTCCGCGCTACATTTGAAGGTTCGCGCGCGCCCCCGCGATCCCGCGCGGCACCCCGCTCCTCCGACCTCTCTCAAGCCCTCGGATTTCCGTGCAGCTCACCGTCGAAAAGCTCGGCGCCACCCAGGCGCGCATCTCCTTCTCCGTCACGCCCGAGGACTTCCAGCAGCGCTTCCGCGAGCAGCTCTCGGAGATCGCCGGCAAGGCGAACCTGAAGGGCTTCCGCCCGGGCAAGGTCCCGCCCGGCGTGATCGAGAAGATGCACGGCGAGCAGGTCAAGCTCGAGACGAAGAAGCACTTCCTCGAGCAGGCGTTCCAGAAGGCCGTCGAGCAGGAGAAGCTGCGCCCCGCCGCGTGGCCGCGCGTCACGCCCGAGCAGATCCAAGTCGCCGCCGACGGCGCCTTCGCGCATTCGTTCGACGTGCTGCTGCGCCCCGACGTCGAGCTCAAGAACTACACGGGCTGGCAGGTCGACAGCAAGCCGGTGACGGTCGACGAGTCGGACGTCGACAACGCGATCACCGAACTGCGCCGCCAGCAGTCGCGCCTCGACGCCGCCGGCGCCGCGGGCCTGCCCGCCGACGGCATGGCGGTCGGCGACGTCGAGCTGATCCACGAAGGCAAGGTCGTGCTGAAGCGCGAGGGCCTGCGCCTCGTGCTCGACACGCCGCCGCCGGGCATCGATGCGAAGGCGTTCGCCGCGGCGCTGACCGGCTGCAAGGAAGGCGAGTCGCGCGAGGTCGCGATGAAGTTCCCCGATCCGTTCGAGGTCGCCGAGCTCGTCGGCAAGTCCGGCACGTGCCGCGTGACGGTCAAGCAGGCGTACAAGATCGTGCCGCCGGCGGAAGCGGATCTGTACAAGGTCGTGCAGGTCGAGGACGCGGCCGGCCTGCGCGCGAAGGCGCGCGAGCACATCCAGCTCGCCAAGCAATCGCAGGAGCACCAGCGCATCGAGAACGCGCTGTTCGAGCGCCTGCTCGCCGAGCACCCGCTCGAGATCCCGGCCACGCTCGTCGAGGAGCAGGCGCAGGCGCGGCTGCAAGCGCTGCAACAGCAGCTCGTCCAGCAGGGCATGAGCGCCGAAGAGGCGGCGTCGCGCGCGAGCGGCGAGCAGGAAAACGCGCGCAAGGTCGCGCAGCGCGCGATGCACGCGA
>SCVU01000225.1 GCA_004296785.1 Planctomycetota bacterium | reverse complement strand
TCGCGGCCGATCGCGGCGTGCGCGCGGTCCTTCGGCACCGCGGCATCCGAGGTCAGCGCCGAACCACCCAGCGCCGAATTACCCAGCGCCGAGCCATCCCGTGCGCGCAGGTCGAGCGCGACGACGCGATGCTCGACGGCGCCGAGCGCGCGCGCGACCCGCGCCGCGCACGCGAGCTCGACTGCGTGGCGCTGTCCGTAGTCGACCGACAGCGCGTAGCACGCGCGGCCTTCCGCGCGCGCGATCGCGAGGGCGACGGCCGAGTCCATGCCGCCCGACACCAGGCAGACGGCGCGCGGCGCGCTCACGCTCCCCGCTTCATTCACCCAGCAGCTCCTGCTCGAGCTCGCGCAGCACGTCGCGCGCGACGTCGAGCTCGCGCTGCGTGTGGCGCGCGAGCGAGCGGCGCACCGCGTCCTCGACCGTGCCGCGCGTCTCGCGCACGATCGCCGCGCCGGCGGGCGTCGCGTGCAGCTCGACGCTGCGCAGATCGCCCGGCCGCGCGCGGCGCCGCACGAGCCGGCGCCGCTCGAGCCGCTCGAGCACGCCGGTCAGCGTGCTCGGGTGCACGTGCATCGCGCCCGCGAGCTCGCCGGCCGAGATGCCGGGCTCGAGCAGCAGGAGGCGCAGCGCGAGGCGCTGCGGGCCGGTGACGCCGCGCTCGCGCAGCATCTGCTTCGAGCGCCGCTGCAGCGCGTGGTCGACCGCCCAAAGCTGCCGCAGGAAGTCGAGGACGTGCTCGCCTCGGTCGACGGGCGACGGGCGTCGGGCGCGCGCGGTGGCCGGCATGGAAGCCGCCGATCGTAGCTCGACCAGCAGGTCGATCAAGCCGCGGACGTCGGAACGCGCGACGACGAAGCGCGCGGCCGAGCCGCGCAGCGAGCGGCCGACGCGGATGCCGAGCACGCCGCGCACCGCGAATGCGGCTTCGTCGGTCGCGTCGTCGCCGATGAAGAGCGCGCGCTGGATCTGCCAGCCCTCGAGCAGTTCGCGCAGCGCGTCGGCCTTGTCGCGGCGCTGGCGCGGCAGCACGTTCAGCACGCGCTTGCCCGCGACCACGTGCGCGCCGTCGAGCCGCGCGATCGCCTCGAGCGCGCGGCGGCGCGCGAGCGCGGGCCGCTGTGCCGCGCGGAAGTGGACGCTCAGCGAGTAGCGCTTGTCCTCGACCTGCACGCCGCCGAGCCCGGCGAGCCGCGAGCGCAGCCGGCGCACCCACTTGCGCACGGCGGGGTCGGGCGCGCGCCGGCCGTCGTCGAGCCCGTGGCTGCCGATCACCGCGCGAAAGCCGATGCCGCGCACGCGCCGCGCGACGTCGCGGCGCGCGCGGCCCGACAGCAGCGCGCACGGATAGCGCGGCGTCAAGAGGCGCAGCGCGGCGCGCGTCGGCGCGTCGAGCTCCGCGGCGGCCGGCCGGCTCGTGATCGCGGCGAGCGTGCCGTCGAAATCGAACACGAGCGCGCAGTGCTCGTGCGCGAGCCGCTCCAGCGCCTCTCGCAGCGCCGGCGCCACCTTCGCGGCCGGCTCGAGCCTCGGGCTCACCGCGCGGCGTCCGAACCGCCGCCGAACGTGCGCGCGAGCCGCACGGCCAGGCGCTCGCTGCCGCGCAGCTCGGCCGCGTCGCGAATCATGCGACCGGCCCAGCGGTACACGTTGGATTCCGCCACGCGCCTGCGCAACGCGCGCATGCGGCTCGCTTGCTCGGCCGGACTCATCCGCAGCGCGGTCGCGAGCGCCGTGCTGGCGGCCTCGAGATCGTACGGATTGACGATCAGCGCCTCGGTCAGCTCGGCGGC
>SCVU01000224.1 GCA_004296785.1 Planctomycetota bacterium | reverse complement strand
ACAGCCGCGCACGCCCGCGCGCAGCGCCGAGCTGCTCGCGGCCGCGCAGCCGTACGAGCTCGTCACGCTGCCGGTTCCGCGGCGCGAGGAAGTGCGCCGCCTGGCCGGCATCCCGGTGTCGATCCTGCGCCTGCGCACGCCGGCGACGACGCCGCAGCTCGCGATCCAGCGGCGCGACGGCGCGTTCGCGATCGAGGTCGTGCACCACGGGCCGCCGCTGGTCGCCGACCTCGTCGTCGAGTGGACCGACGACGGCGGTGCGCGCCGCTCGCTGCGCCCGTGGGGCGAGTTCGAGGCCGTTTCGGAGGCGCGCGCGCGCGTCGCGCTGCTCTTGTCGGCGTCCGGCACGAGCGCGGTCGAGCTGGCGCGCGCGACGCTGCCGCGCAGCGACGTGCGCGGGCGGCTGCGCGCGGTGCTGTGCAATCCGACGCGCGCGCGCAACGGCGCGATCGCCGAGATCGCCAGCATCGAGCTCGAGCTGTAGCGCGCGCCGCGGCTCAGATCGGGAACACGCGGTGGAACAGCTCGCCGCGGCTCTGCACGCCGAGCGTCGCGTAGGCGCGCGACAGCATGTTCTTGACCGACTGCTCGCCGATGCCGAGGCGCTGCGCGATCTGCTTGTTCGAGTCACCGCGCAGCACGAGCTCGACGAGCTCGCGCTCGCGCGCCGTCAGCGGCAGTTCCGCCAGGCGCCGCCGGAAGTACTGCGTGATCGGCGGCTGCTCGGCCGCGCGCCGCGCGCCGAGGTGCTCGAGCACGCCGCACAGCCGCTCGGCGGTGAACGGCTTCTCGATCAGGTAGTCCGCGCCGTGGTTCAGCGCCTGCACGACGCGCTCCTTGTCCGCGAAGCTCGTGATCACGATGCGCCGCGCCGCATGCCCGCGCCGCGCGAGCTCCTCGAGCAGCGCGATGCCGTCCAGGCGCGGCATCACGATGTCGGTGACGACGAACTCGTGCGCGGCCGTCAGCCGCTCGAGCGCCTCGATGCCGTCGCAAGCGCCGTCGACCTCGTAACCGGCGCGCGCGAGACCGCTCGCCAGCAGCTCGCGCGCCGTCGGCTCGTCCTCGACGAGCAGGACTCGCGCGGTCACTCGCGCTCCTCCGCGTCCAGCGCGGGCAGGCGCAGCGTGCACGTGACGCGGCGGCCCTCGAACTCGAGATCGATCGCACCGCCCAGGCGCGCGGCGAGCCGTCGCGAGATCGACAGGCCGAGGCCCAGCCCCTCGGGTTTCGTGCTCGTGCCCGATTCGCCGGGCGCGAGCGGCGCGCCGTCCGCGCGCTGATTGCGAATCACGACGTTCCACTCGCCGTGCTGCCGCGCGAGCTGGACCTCGACCGCGCTGCCGGCCGGCGCGGCCTCGATCGCGTTGCGCAGCAAGTTGTCGAGCACGATGCGCAGCGAGGCGACCGTGCCGCGCACGAGCGCCGGCGCCGCCGCGACGTCGGTGCGCAGGCTCGCGTGCGCGGGCAGCATGCGCTCGGCGGCCGACGCGGCTTCGCGCAGCGCCTGCGCGAGGTCGGAACTCTCGTGCTCGTCGCGGCCCCCGCGCGCGAAGCCGTGGATCAGATCGACGGCGTGGTCGATGCGCTCGATGCACGCGTCGAGCTCGGGCTGCAGCGCGTGCGAGCTCAGCGCGGGCAGCTGCCGGCGCTGCTCGTCGACGATCAGGCGCAGCGTGTGCAGCGGATTGCGCACCTCGTGCGCGACCGAGGCGGCCATGCGCCCGAGCGCGCGGAAGCGCTCCTCGCGCTCGTCGCGCAGCCGCGCCGCCGCGCGCTCGCGCGCCTCGACGATGCGCGCGGTCAGCAGGAACGCCGCCGCACCCACGCCGAGACCGGTAACCGTCACCTCGGCGATCTCGAAACGCGTGCTCCACTCGGACGTCTCCGCGGCGAGGTGCTCGAGCAGCATGTCGAACGCGAAGAACAGCATGCCGGCGAACAGCGCCGCGCTGCCGATCAACCACGGCAGCGCCGCATCGGCGCGCGTCGCGCTCGCGACGTCGGTGGCGGCCGCGTCCTCGCGCCACTCGAGCACGCGCAGCCGCCGCGCGAGCGACGCGCCGGCCGCCGCGATCCCCCACGCGAGTGCGATCGACCACAGCTCGTGCGACGGCGGATGCGCACCGCGCACGTGCTGCGCGAGCGCGAAGAGCGTCCCGAGCGCGAGTCCGGGCGCGAGCCACAGCCAGCGCTTGCGCGCGCCGAGCGACGCGCCGACGAAGTACAGCGCGACCCACGCGAAACCGCCGACCGAGTGCGCGCCAGGCGAGCCGAGCGTGCGGAAGAAGGCGCCGGTCGTCGGCTCGAACCACGGTTCGCTGCCGCCGAACTGCACCGTGTTCCACGGCGTCGTCTGGCGCGCGAGGTCCTTCCAGAGGTTGCACAGCCCGGTCGACGCGGCCACACAGGTGGCGAGGTACAGACAACGGCCGGCCGCCGCGCGCGTCGCCGCGTGTCGGTAGCGCCACACGCCCGTCAGCAGCAGTCCGAGCGCCGCGAGCAGCACCGTCGCGCGGCCGCCCTGGTGCAGCACGCCGTCGAAGAACCAAGAGCGACGCAGCGGGAACACGCCCTGCGCGCGATCGAAGAACGGCTCGAGCGACGCGCGGTCGAGCTCGAGCGACCCTAGCGCGATCGCGCACGCGCCGAACGCGGCGATCGGGATCCACACGCGCGTCAGCCACCAGCGCGCGGCGAGGCGATCAAGGCGCATCGCGCAGACGATAGCAACCGGACTCGAACAGACCGGACGCGCGCTGGAAGACCGCGGCCGCGAGGTCGGCCGCCGGCGCGTCGCGCTCGCTCGGGTCGACGCGCACGAAGGCGTCGCTGTCGCGGCCGCTGCGGCGGTACTGCGTGACGCTGCCGTGCAAGCCGAGCACGGTCAGGCGCGTGTCGGTGAGCATCCCGATGCTCGAGTTGTGGATCAGGAACGCGCGGCCGGGCGCCTCGGGCGCCGCACGCAGCAGATCCGCGCCGAGGAACGGCGCGCGCGCGTCGACGCCGGCGAGCGACAGCAGCGTCGGCGCGAGATCGATCTGCGAGCACAGTCGATCGATCGTCGCGCCGCGGTGGCGCGCGTCGGGCGCGACGAACAGCGCCGGGATCCGGTAGCTCGCCGCCGGGATCTCCTCGGATCCGTACACGCGCGCGCCGTGGTCGCCGACGAACAGCACGACCGTGTGCTCGAGCAGTCCCTCGGCTCGCGCGCGATCGAGATACTCGGCCAGCGCGCGATCGGCGTAGCGCACCGCGCTCCCGCGCGAGTCGCGCGGCTGCGCGCTCGACCACGCCCACGCGCCGTACGCGAGCGCGAGCGCGGCGCAGGCGGTCGCGAGCCGCGCCGTCCCGACCTGCTCGCACAGCCGCCGGCGCGCGAGCCACACGGCGAGCGCGCACGCGGCGGCGCCGGCCGCGCTCCACGCGAGCCGTCCGCCGCGCAAGCTGCGATCGCGGGTGTCGGGGGTCAGGAACGGCTTGTGGTTGCTCACCGTCAGCGCGGTCGCGAACAGCCGCGTGCCGTCGCGCCGCGCCGTGCGCTGTCGCTCGAGCAGCAGGTCGTACATCGACTCGTCGGCGACGCCCCAGATCGTGCGGAACGCATCGGACGGAAAGCTCGACGCGCCGAGCAGCGAGTCGTCGAGGAACGCCTGCCAGCCGTTCGCGAGCGCGAACTCGCGCATCCGGTCGAACGCGCCGTCGCCGCCGTAGACGAACTCGGTGCGGTAGCCCTGCTCGGCGAGCACGCTCGCGAGCGTCGCCACGCCGCGCGCCTCGGGCCGCTTCCAGATCGAGTCGCCGGGCAGCGGCACGAACGAGCACAGCACGCTCTCGAGGCCGCGCACGGTGCGATTGCCGGTCGCGACGAGGTTCGTGAGCAGCAGACCTTGGTCGGCCCAGCGCTCGAGCCCCGGCGCGTTCGGCTTGCGGCCGCCGAGCCGACCGACGAACTCCGAGCCGAAGCTCTCGCCGACCACGACGACGACGTCGAGCGGCTGCTCGCGCCGCTCGACGGCGTGCAGCTCGCGCTGGCCGTCACCGTCGAGCGCGCTGCCGAGCGCCTCGTTCGCCAGCGGCCCGACGAGCGCCTCGGGCACGGTGCGGTAGTAGCTCTCGTAGTCGAGGCTCGCGCCCGCGTACGCGCGCGCGAGCTGCACGAGCCCGTTCGCTTCGAGTTCGTCGCGGCGCCGATCGCCGGTGTTCGCGCGCGGCGCGTGCTGCAACAGCGCGAGCGCGAGCGCCGCCGTGCCGAGCGCGACGAGCGAAGCCAGCGCGCGACGCGGCAGCGGCAGTGCGACGCGCTGCGCGCCGCGCAGCGCGCGCGTGACGACGAGCGCGAGCAGCACGCCGGCGAGCACCGATCCGAGCAGGTGCAGCGGGATCGGATAGCTCTCCCACAGATTGCCCGCGACCTCGCCGGGATACAGCAGGTAGTCGAGCGCGACGTGGTTGAAGCGCGCGTCGAACTCCTCGAAGAAGAAGTACTCGACCTGTGCGAGGAACGCGGCGCCGGAGAAGAGGAGCGCGAGCAGCGCGAACCGCAGCCGCGGCCGCGGCGGCCGCTCGGCGCGCATCCACGCCAGCGCCAGCGCGAGCGGTGCGAGCAGCACGAGCGCGACGAGCGCGTCGAGCAGTGCGCCGACCGACAGCGCGCGCGCGAGCACCGCCGCCGCGCGCGTCTCGGCGTTCGAGAGCGCGATCGCGACGCGCGTCGCGGCTCCGAGCGCCGTGAGCACGAGCCAGCTCAGCGTCCACAGGCGCAGCCGCTCTCCGCGCGGGAGCAGCCATCGACGGGCGAGCGGATCCATCCCGCTCGAAACTAGGGGCGCCGCCGCGCGGCGACGAGATTACGTTCGTACCGAGCGAAGTCGCGCAGCGCGCTCGCCGCGCTACAGGCCGTGCTTGGCGATCTTGCGGTAGAACGTGCTCTTGCCGACGGCGAGCAGCTTGGCCGCCTTCAGCTTGTCGCCCTTCGTGCGCGCGAGCGCGCACATCAGGCACAGCTTCTCGAACTCGCGCAGGCTGATCGCGACCTCCGCCGCCGCGTCGCGGCCCGGCACGCCGACCAGCCACGGACCCGCGCCGCTGTACTGTGACGCTTGCGCGACGTGCGTGCCGTCCGGCGTCGCGCGCGGCGGCGGCGGCGGGACGAGCATGCCGCGCCG
Organism: Planctomycetota bacterium; assembly: GCA_004296785.1. Lineage (GTDB taxonomy): Bacteria > Planctomycetota > UBA1135 > UBA1135 > GW928-bin9. Next base: position 739 of record SCVU01000224.1, on the reverse strand, counting down.
CGGCCGCGCGCCCGACAGTTCGCGCAGCGCGGCCGGCAGGTGCTCGACGCGCACGGTGCGCTCGTGCGCGCCGTGACACGCCTGCAGTGCGCGCAGGATCGCGTCGGAGAGCTCGGGCAGATTCTGCGGCCAATCGTGCAGCACGAGCAGCGACTCGACTTCGGGCGACAGCGAATCGAGTCCGAGTCGCGCGCCGTGCTCGCGCGCGAACGCGCGCGCCCAGTCGACGATGTCCTCGCGGCGCTCGCGCAGCGGCGGCACGCGGATCAGGCCGGCGCACAAGCGCGCGTGCAGCTCCGGCAGGAAGCGGCCGGCGCGCACCTCGCGCTCGAGGTCGACCGAGGTCGACGCCATCACGCGCAGCTCGACCGATTCGGGCTTCGTCGCGCCGACGCGCACGACCTCGCCGCGATCGACGAGCGCGAGCAGGCTGCGCTGGTGCTCGATCGGCAGCGCCTGGATCTCGGCGAGGAAGAGCGTGCCGAACTGCGCCTGGTGTACGAGTCCGGCGCGATCGCTGTACGCGCCCGGCACCGCGTCGGTCAGGCAGCCGAACAGCTCGAGCTCGAGCGCGTCCGGCGACAGCGCCGCGCACTCGACGGCCAGGAACGCGCCGCCGCACGGGCTCGCGAAGTGGATCACGCGCGCGGCGAACTCGCGGCCGCTGCCCGGCTCGCCTTCGAGCAGCACCGGCGTCGTGCGCTGGATCGCCGCGCCGATCTCCGCGCGCAGCACCTGC
>SCVU01000223.1 GCA_004296785.1 Planctomycetota bacterium | reverse complement strand
GCTCTTCCGATCTTGTTCAACGCGACGTTCGCGCACGGCGCGGGCGGGCGCGCGCGCACGCTCGAGGACTGGCGCTGGGCGTACGCGCGCAATCCGGCGGGGATGCGCGTGTGGGTCGCGCTGCAGGGCGACGAGCTCGTCGCGCACTACGCGTCGCAGCCGCACGTCGTGCGCGTCGACGGCGCGCCGCAGCGCTTCGCGCACATCGTCGATTCGATGGCGCACCCGGGCCACCGGCGCACGCTGCACAAGAACGGGCCGTTCGCGGCGGCGGGCGAGCAGCTGCTCTCGGCGACGGTCGGCGCGGGCAAGGACTGGGTCGCGTACGGCTGGCCGACGCCGGATGCGTGGCGCATCGGGCGGCTGCTGCTCGCCTACGAGCTCGTGCGGCGCCAGACGACGCTCGTGCAAGCGCTGGGCGACGGGCCGCGCGAGCTGCCCAGCGGCGTCGAGCGCGTGCAGCGCTTCGACGAGCGCGTCGGCGCGCTGTACGAGCGCTGCGCGCCCGAGTGGCGCGCGAGCGGCGTGCGCGACGCGCAGTTCCTCAACTGGCGCGTGTGCGACGCACCGGCGCGCGAGTACCGCGCGCTCGCGGCGGTCGATGCGGCCGGCGCATGGAGCGGCTGCGCGATCGCGCGCGAGCTCGACGTCGACGGCGCGCGCCATACGGTGCTGTGCGACTGGCTCGTGCCGCGCGACGACGAGGCGAGCGCCGATCGGCTGCTCGCGGCGCTTTCGGCCGACGCGCGCGCGCACGGCTCGCAGCAGCTCGTCGCGATGATGCCGTCGTGGTCGCCGTGGTTCGCGCGCTTCCAGCGGCGCGGATTCCTCGTCTGCGCGAGCCCGTACATGATGGTCTCGGGCGGCTTCAACCACCCGCACTACGACGTCTACTGGCTGCGCGATCACTGGTGGTACCAGCCGCTCGACACCGACTCGGTCTAGCATGCGCGGCATGAGCTCCCCCCGGCGCCGCTCGTGGCTCGTGCGCGCGGCGCTGGTCGGCGCCGGTCTCGCGCTCGCGCTGCTCGCGCTCGAAGCGTGGGCGCGCCTCGCCAATCCGTTCGGCATCTGCCTGTACCCGGACAACATCCGCTACGTGAACGCGGCGATCGAGCTCCCGCCCGGCGCGCAGCATCCGCTGGGGCGCCTGTTCGAGCACAGGAAGTCGCTCGAGCTGTCGTTCACCGAGTTCGCGCTGCACACCGACGCGCACGGACTGCGCGTGCCCGAGCGCGGCGCCGGCCCGCGCGTGCCGCGCGGCACGGAGCGCGAGCGCGCGCTGCGCGTGCTGTGCCTCGGCGACTCGGTCACGTTCGCGTGGGGCATCGAGGAGCGCGACGGCTGGGTGCGCGTGCTCGAGCGCACGGCGCGCGCGCGCGACGGCCGCGCGCTCGAGTGCCTGAACGCCGGCCACCCGAAGTACAACACGATCCAGGAGGCCGACTGGCTCGCCGCGCACGGCGACGTGCTCGAGCCCGACGCCGTCGTGCTGACCTACGTCGTCAACGACGTCGAAGATCAGTACGCGGTGTACGAGCGCTTGATGGCCGAGTCGGCCGCCGCCGCGCAGACGCCGCCGCCGTGGTCGGCGCGCGCGCAGCAGTGGCTGCGCGTGCGCTTGCACGGCATCGACGGGCTGCTGACGCTGCAGCGCGCGCTGCGCGACGCCGACACCGGCGCACAGCGCGGGCCCGGAGCCGTCGAGTCGCTGCCGGAGTACGAGCGCGGCTGGCCCGGCTCGCGCGACGCGCTCGAGCGCATCCGCGGCTGGTGCGAGGCGCGCGGGCTGCCGCTGCTCGTGTTCGATGCGAGCGTGCCGCGCATCGGCGCGCTGCGCGCGTGGTGCGAGGAGCGCGGCGTGCGCTGGACCGATCTGTGCTTCACGCCCGCCGAGTGGGAGCAGGGCGTCGTGATCTCGAAGGCCGACAGCCACTTCAACGCGCGCGGCAACGCCGCGATGGCCGCGAAGGCGGCCGCCGCGCTGCGCGCGGCCGGGCTGCTGGCCGACTGAGCTCGCTGCGGTGGGCGCGCTCAGCTCGCGTGCGCGCGCCGGTGCCGCCACCACTCGATCGCGATCGGCAGCACCGACACGACGATGATCCCGAGCACGACGAGCTCGAAGTTCTCCTTCACGACCGCGATGTTGCCGAGGAAGTAGCCGGCGAGCATGCAGATCGCGACCCACGCGATGCCGCCGACGACGTTGAACAGCAGGAAGCGCCGATAGTCCATCGTGCCGACGCCCGCGACGAACGGCGCGAACGTGCGGACGATCGGCACGAAGCGCGCGAGGATGATCGTCTTGCCGCCGTGCTTGGCGTAGAACTCCTGCGTCCGCGCGAGGTGCGCGCGTTTCAAGAGCCGCGGGAAGCGATCGAAGAGCGAGAGCCCGAGCTTCTTGCCGATCCAGTAGTTCACCGTGTCGCCGGCGATCGCCGCGAGCGTCAGGCACACGAGCAGCAGCGCGAGATCGATCTGCCCGCGCGCGGCGACCGCGCCGGCCGCGAACAGCAGCGAGTCACCGGGCAGGAACGGCGTCACGACGAGGCCGGTCTCGCAGAAGATGATCGCGGTCAGGATCACGTAGATCCACACGCCGTACTGCTGCGTCCACCCATCGAGGTGTTCGTTGATGTGCAGCAGGACGTCGAGCCATTCCTTCAGCGTCTCCATGCGGGGGCGGGATTGTCGACGCGGCGGGGCCCGACACTCAAGCTTCGCGTCGCGCTCAGGTCTCGATCGTCGCGCGCAGCAGCCGCTCCAGGCGCCGGCGCAGCTCGCGCCCGCGGCGCTCGCTCGTGCCGAGGCCGCCGATGCGCGCGCCTTCGAAATCGAGCACGTAGACGCTCGGCAGCGCGCGGCGCTCGAGCGCGGCGCCCGTGCGCGCGGGCAGCTGGCCGAGCGGGCTGCAGTCGCCGACCTGCTGCTCCCCCACCGCGCCGAGCGCTTCCTCGGCGGACATCACGAGCTCCTCCTCGCGGCCGAGCTCGAGGTGCAGGCTGGCGTTCGACGCGCGCTCGAGCGCCGCGAGCAGCGCCTGCGCGCCGCGCGCGCGGACCGCGCCGGGCAGGCGCGCCTTCATCCACGCGGCGAGGCCGATCACGTTGCGCGGCGGGACGGCGACGAAGAACGAGCGCTCGGCGAACAGCGGCGCCTTCTCGGCGCCGACGGCGAGCGGCTCGCAGGTGCCGACGCCGTTGGCGCGGGCGTAGCACACGAGGTTCCACTCGCGCTCGGCGAGCGAGGCGCTGCGCGGGCGCGTGAAGCGGGCGCCGAGGCGCTCGACGAGGCTCGCGCGCTTCCAGACGCGGACGAGCAGCTCGCCCTGGCCGAGCTCGGGGGCCGCCAGGCGGTGCGATCCGGCGCCGAGTGCGAGCAGTCGCTCTGGATCGAGGACCCGACTGGCCGCGCGCGCGTCGAGGCCCGGTGCGAAGCGGATCCAAGTGTCGGGCAAGGCGGGCGGAGTGTAGCATCGGCGCGGACGAGGCGGACTCGCATGGCGCTCGCGCAGCAAGGCCGGCGGAATCGAAGCGTCGCGCTCGCTTTGGCGGTGTGCGCGATCGCGTTCGTGTTGTGGTGGTTGCTGCGCGCGGGATCGGCGAGCGTGCCGTCGCACGAGCTCGACGACGCGAGTGCGCGTCCGCAACGCGGCATCGAGATGCGCGACGTCGCGACCGCGGCGCTCGAGGCCGGGACGCCGAGCGCCGCCCCCGCGCCGACGCAGCTCCCGCGCGCGACGCCGGCGACGACCGCGTCCGCGCGATCGATCGTCGCCGGCGTCGTGCGCGACGAGCGCACCGGCGAGCTGGTGCCCGCGCTGACCGTCGAGCTCACCTGCGGCGGGATCAGCGAGACGTGCACGACCGACGGCGACGGCCGCTTCGCGAGCACGCGCGAGTTTCCCGCCGGCGAAGTGCGCGCACTGCTCAGCGATCTCGGCTGGTCGGTCGGCAGCGCGAAGCTCGCACAGCCGAACCTCCCGTTCGAGATCGCGGTGAAGATCGGGCCGACGTATCCGCTGGCGTTCGGACCGTGGCTGCCGAGCGGTGCGCTGCAGGTGCGCATGGTCGAGCACACGACCGGTCCATGGGCGGCTTACCTCGACGTCGACGAGCACGGAACCGTGCGCCACGTGCGCGACGACGAGCGCGACGTCGGCGTCGCGCTGGTGCGCGGCGACGGGGCCAACTGGGTGCGCTTCCCGCGCGCGTACCGGGCATCGAACGGCGAGGCGAGCGCGTGGCTCGTCCTCGAGGACGACGTCGGTCAGCGCTGGGACGAACAGCCGGCGCCGGGCACCGAGGGCGTGCGACCGTTGGTCTCGTTCAGCACCGCGGCCGGCTACGGCACGCTCAGCGGCACCGTCGCGCAGACGCGCTATCCGTGGACGCCGACGCGCGTCTGCGCGGTACCCGTGGACGGCGACCACGGCGGCGCGAGCGGCTGGCACTTCGCAGAGGTCGGCGCGGACGGGCGCTTCGAGTTCGTCGGCGTCCACAGCGGCGCCTGGTCGATCGTCGCGTACGCGCACGGGCTCGTCGCCGACTCCGCGCGCGTCGAGCTGCTGCCGATGGGCCGCGCGGAACGCCACCTGAAGCTCGTGCCGCCGCCGATCGACGTGCAGGTGATCGCGCCGCGCGATGCCGAGGCGCCGCGGTTGTTGTGGGCGGCGACGCCGAAGCTGCTCGCGCCGTACCACCCGCCGTTCGTCGGCGTCGGCTCGCTCGATGCGCTGCCGCGGATGGAGATGGACGTGCTCGCCGAGGTGCTGACGCGCGTCGCGAAATCCGACGAACCGAGCTTCGCGCGCGTCGAGTGGTCGGGCTACGGCGAGCTCTCGCTCGCGCGCGCCGCGGATCCGATCAAGCTGCTGATCCGCGTCTACACGCCGAAGGAAGCGAACGGGACCGCGTGGTGCGCGCTCGGCCCGGGCAGCACTTCCGACGGAGTGCGCGCCGCTGACTCGCGGCTTTCGATCGAGGTCGACCCCTCGGATGTCGGAAGCTGCCTCGTCGGCGCACGCGGTTGCAGGCCGCAGTCGTTCCCGATCCGGTCGACCACGAAGGCCGGCGCTTCGCGCTCCGAGCTCGTGCGGCTCGACCGCGGCTGGGGTGTGCAAGTGCTCGGCGTCGAGCGCGGCTTCGGCGCTGCGCCGACGCTCGGGTACGTCTCTCAACTCGCGCGGCAGTCGGCGCCGGAGCTGCTGATGCAGCATGCCGAGAAGACGAAGCCGCAAGGCGATCAGGCGCTGCTGTCGGGACCGCCGGTGCGAGTCGGGCTGCGCGTGCTGTCGTCCGAGCAAGGCAGCGTTGGGCCCGCGCTCGGTCCGCTCGAGGACAACTGGATCACGCGCGCCGGGATCGAGCGCCCCGCGCTGCGCTCGGCCTTCATCGCTTCCGGCGCGCGCGCCTCCCGCGTCGGAATCGCGCTCGATCGGCTGCGCTACCGCGTCGTCGACCACCTCCCCTACCGCGAGCCGAGCTTCGACGAGGAGCGCGGGTTCGCCGGGCTGAATCGATTCGCGGTCGTGTGCGAGCGCCGCGCGAAGGCGGTGCCCGCGAAGCCGCCGATCCGCGTCGACGAAGGCGTCGACGAACTCGTCGAGCGGCGCTGAGCTCGGTTCCGATGCAACGCGCGCAAGACGGCCGGCGAGATCGCAACCTCGCGCTCGCGCTCGCGGCGTGCGCGGCCGTGATCGCCGTCGCGATCTGGTGGTTGTCGCGCGCGGCGCCGACGGGCGACGTCGCGCGTGAGCTCGCCGACGAGACAGCGACGCCGCAGCGCGACGCGACCGCGAGCGGTGGCGGCGCGGTCGCGCTCGAGCCGCGGCCGGCGCGAAGCAGCGCTGCGAACGCACAGCGTCCGTCCTCGCCACAGCCCGCGCCCGCGCAGCCGTCCGTCCCCGCCGCGAGCTCGCTCGTCGCCGGCATCGTGCGCGACGCGCGCACCGGCGAGCCGGTGCCCGAACTGACGGTCGAGCTCTCCGGCGGCGACGTCCGCGAGACTTGCACGACGGATGCGGCCGGTCGCTTCGCATCCGCCGCGGAGTTCCCGGCGCGCGAAGTGCGCGCGGATCTCTCCGACCTCGGCTGGCCGGTCGGCGTGGCGAAGCTCGAGCAACCGCGGCTGCCGTTCGAGATCGCGGTGCGCATCGGACCGACGTACCCGCTGCACCTCGATCCGTGGACGCCGGGCGGTGCGCCGCAGGTGCGCCTGGTCGAGCACACGACAGGCCGCTGGGCAGCACTGCTCGAGGTCGACGCGAAACACGCGTTCCGCTTCGTTCGCGACGACGAGCGCGACGTCGGGGTCGCGCTCGTGCGCGACGGCGCGTCGAAGTGGGTGCGCTTCCCCCACGCGTACGAGGCGGCGAGCGAGAGCGCGTCCGCGTGGCTCGTGCTCGAGGACGCGGACGGTCAGCGCTGGTGCGAGATCGAGGCGCCCGGCACCGAGGGCATCCGTCCGACCGCGCGCTTCGACACGAGCGCGGCGCTGTGCAAGATCGCAGGTCGCGTCGTCGAGACGGGAACGCGCCGCTCACCGTGGCCTGCGCGCGTGTGCGCGGTGCCGGTCGATCGCGAGCACGCGGCGTCGCTCGGCTGGCACTACACCGACGTGAACGCGACCGACGGATCCTTCGAACTCGTCGGCGTGCGCGCCGGCGATTGGCGCGTCGTCGCGTACGCGGACGGAATGTACGCCGAGGAGGCGTACGTGAATCTACTTCCCGAGCACGAGGCGTATCTCGATCTGCGCCTCGTCGAGCCGGCGCTCGACGTGGACGTCGTGTCGGTGAAGGATGCCGAGCCGGAGCTGCTGTGGGCAGCGACGCCGCGCGACCTCGCGCCGTTCCATCCACCGTTCGTCGGTGTCAGAACGGTGGTGTTGCTGCCGCGAATGCAGATGAACGTGCTCGCGTGGCCGCTGCTCGACATGCTCGACCACGACGCGGAGCCGCACGCCGTACGCACCGCATGGAACGGCAGCGGCCGACTGTCGATGCAAGCTCTGGGCGAGCGCTTGCCGCTGCGCTTCGAGGTCGCGAACGCGCGTTGGATCGCGATCGGTCCGGGGACGTCGAGCGACGGCGTCCACCGCGTCGGCAAACCGCTGCTCGTCGATCGCGACGAGAATGCGCCGTTCATGCTCGGCGCGTCGCAGTGTCAACCGATGCTCGGCCGCATCGGCGACGCTCGGCGCGAAGGCGGCGAGCTCGTGATCGACGGGCCGGCGCTCGTGCGCGGCTGGGGCGCGCAGTTGCTCGCGCACGAGACCAGCTTCCGTGCTCGACCCGGGGCGACGTCGGACGACGGGCGCGCGTTCGCCATCCATCTCGAGACGAAGCGCAAAGTCACATTGCTCGTGCCGTTCGACGACACGCCGGTCCCGTTCGGCGTGCAGGTGCTCGGTGCGCAGCGCTCCGTCGGAGCCGGCGCAGCGGGTTCGGGCGAAGCGAGCTGGATGGCGGAGCTCGACGCGCTCGGCATCGGCCAGCTGTACGTGTCCGACTCAGGCGAAACGCGCATCGGCATCGCGCTCGACCGCACGCGCTTCCGCATCACCGACTGGAAGCCGTATCTCGACGGCACGCTCGACGACCTGCGCAAGATGCCGGGACTCCACCGCTACTCGATCGCGTGCGAGCGCCGCGAGAAGGCGCAGCCGGCGAAACCTCCGGCCCGCGTCGACGAGCAGCGCTGATCGTCAGCGCTCGACGACCGGTGCCAGCGTCGACGCCGGCCGCGCCGCCGCCGCGCCGTACTTGTCGCGCAGCTTGTCCAGCCCCACCGCGATCCGCTCCAGCCGCTGATCCCGCTCCGGCACCGCGACCGACTCCGCCTCGCCGAACAGCGTCTGCTGCAACGGCGCGCGCACGTCCTCCAGGCCGGAGACCTGCACCCCCAGCAAGCGCAGCGGCTGCTCCGGCACTCGATCGAGCAGCTCGCGCGCGACCGAATACAGCCGCGCTCCCAGGTGCGTCGCGAAGTCGAGCGTCTTGCTGCGCGTGATCGTCTCGAAATCGCTGAAGCGCGCCTTCAGCGTGATCGTCCGCCCGCGCAGCCCGCGGTGCCGCAGCTCGTACGCGACCTCCTCGCAGTACTCGAGCAAGTGCCGGCGCAGCTCGTCGCGCGACGCGACGTCCTGCTCGAACGTCCGCTCCATCCCGTGCGACTTCTCCGTCCGCCGCGGCGTCACGCGCCGCGGATCGACGCCGCGCGCGAGCTCGTGGATCCAACCGCCGAGCGTGCCGAGTTCGCGCTCGAGCTGCTCGCGCGAGCGCGCGGCGAGATCGCCGATCGTCCGGTAGCCGAGGCGCTCCAGGCGCTTCGCCGTCCGCTCGCCGACGCCGTGGATGCGCCCGATCGGCAGCGGCGCGAGCAGCGTCGCGACCTCCTCCGCGCGGATCACGCGGAACCCGTCGGGCTTGTCCATGTCGCTGGCGAGCTTGGCGAGGAACTTCGTCGGCGCGACGCCGATCGACGCGACGAGCCCCGTCTCGCGCAGGATCTCGTGCTTGATGCGCATGCCGATCGACTCGGCGCTGCCGAACAGCCGCTCGCAGCCCGCGACGTCGAGGTACGCCTCGTCGAGCGAGAGCGGCTCGACCAGCGGCGTGAAGCGCTGGAACACCGACATGATGCGCCGGCTGTCGCGCGTGTACTTGTCGAAGTGCGGCGCGATCAGCACGAGCTGTGGGCACAGCGCGAACGCGCGCGCGGTCGACATCGCCGAGCGCACGCCGAACGTGCGCGCCGCGTAGCTCGCGGCCGCGATCACGCCGCGCTTGTCCGCCGCGCCGCCGACCGCGACCGGACGCCCGGCCAGGCTCGGATCGTCGCGGATCTCGATCGACGCGTAGAACGCGTCCATGTCGACGTGGAGGATCGTCGGCGGACCCGGACGCAGTTGGGGACGATCGGCCAAGTAGAAGAGGATCGCCCACAGGCGGCGAAAACGTCAACCGCGCTTAGAATCGAAGCTCCCCCGATGCCGTTCCCAGCGCTGTCCGCACGTTTTTCCACCCCCGTCGGCGCCGCGCTCCGCGCACTGTGCACGGCGACGCTCGCGGCGACCGCGCTCGCGGCGCCGGCGTTCGCGCGCGCCGCGGCGCCGGGCGACTGGGGCAACTCCGGCGGCAATGCGCAGCGCAACGGACTCGCGCTCGAAGTCGGCCCGCAGTCCGCGCAGTTGTTGTGGTCGACCGCGCCGAGCTCGCTGATCGCGTGGCTGCCGGTGCTCGACGGACGGCGCGTGTACATCGTGCGCCAGACCGGATTCCCGCCGGGCGGCGAGCCGAACGGCTCGCCGATCCAGTGCCTCGACCTCGACACGGGCGCGGTGAACTGGACCGTGCACGTGCCGTACGCGAGCGGCGATTGGACGACGTGGATCGCCGGCGTGAGCCACGGCCGCTTGTACGCATCGCGCGCGGGCAACGGCGCGTCCGTGCAGGCGGTGCTGCACTGCTACGACGCCGCGACCGGCACGCCGCTGTGGACGTCGACCGAGAAGACCGACATGGGCGCCTACGACGGCGCGGTGTTCGCGCCGAACGGCGATCCGGTGCTCGCGAGCTTCACGCGCATCAAGCGCTTCGACGCGCAGACCGGCGCGCTCGTGTGGAACGCGCCGCGCCTGTGCTCGACCAGCGGCAACTGCGGCGGCGCGCTCGCGACGAGCGGCGACGCGCTGTACATCGCCGACGCGGTCCCCGGCGGTCACGCGATCCGCAAGCACTCGCTCGCGACCGGCGTGTTCCTGTACCAGGGCCCGACGCTGCCCGGTTTCACGCTGCAGAACACGCCGTTCGTCGGACGCGACGGCTCGATCTATCTGTCGCGCACGCAGAACAACCTGGCGACCGACTTCTTCTACGCGTTCCGCGACACCGGCGGCGCGATCGTCGAGAAGTGGCACGTGCCCGCGCAGTGGACGACGAACGCCGAGTGCGCGATCGGGCCCGACGGCAGCGTCTACATGATCGGGCCCGGCCGCGTGGTGCAGCGGCTCGACCCGGCCACCGGCGCGGTGCTCTCGAGCTCGGTGCCGCTGGCGGCCGGCACGATCGCGCCGCGCATCGCGACCGATCCGCTCGGCGGCGTGTACGTCTCGAACGGCGCGTTCGCGGAAGGGCGCGTGTTCGCGTTCGACGCAGCTCTGCAGACGAAG
>SCVU01000222.1 GCA_004296785.1 Planctomycetota bacterium | reverse complement strand
GGCGCAGGCGCAGCTCGTCGTGCAGCTCCCCTACCTCGGCCTGTACTCGACGAACAACGATCCGTGGTCGGTGCCCGACGTCGGCGGCGACATGCTGGGCGAGTTCACGACCGCGTGGCAGAACCAGATCCCCGGCGGCGCGCACCTCGCGCACTTCATCTCGGGCGGTCTCTACTTCGGCGGCGTCGCGTACGTCGACGTGATCTGCAACACGTGGTGGGGCTTCGGCGTCTCGACCGGCATCACCGGCGGCACGCCGTTCCCGGTCGCGCCGAGCTGGATGACGTGGGACTTCTTCGTCTACGCGCACGAGCTCGGCCACCAGCTCGGCTCGTGGCACACGCACGACTACTGCCCGGCGCTCGATTCCTGCGCGGCCGGCCCGTGCGTCGCGCAGACCGCGTGCAGCAATCAGGGCACGATCATGAGCTACTGCCACGGGTGCCCCGACGGCATGGCGAACATCACGACGTGGTACCACCCGACGAACGCGCAGATCATCCGCCAGCAGGCCGAGGCGAGCTGCATGGGCGGCTACACGTGCTCGGGCTGCGCGTGTCCGTGGCCGTCGCTCTCGTTCGTCACGCCGTTCTTCGTCGCGCCGTACACTGGCGCCGCGCAGACGCTGACGGTGACCGGTTGCCACTTCGAGGAACTGACGGAGATCCGCCTCGACGGCGTCGCGCTGCCCGCGAGCGCGTGGCAGCCGGCCAGCGACGCGTCGTTCTCGTTCGCGATGCCGCTGGTCTCGAAGACCGGCGCGGTCGACCTCGAGCTCGTGAGCGCGTGGGGCACGCAGCTCGGCTACGTGTGGGTCGTGCCGGAAGCGACGCCCGCGCTGGGGATGACCTACGCGAACGAGGACCTGCACTGGTGGCTGAGCGCGCTCGACACGCAGTACACGATCGGCGGAGCGCCGGGTGATCTCGTGTACTTCCTCGGGTCGTTCTCCGGGCTGCCGACGAGCGTGCCGGGCATCGTGTCGCTCGGGATCGGCAATCAGCTGTCGAGCCTGTACGTGCTGAAGACGACGCTGCTCGGCGCGTCCGCGTGGACGTCGCAGGCGCTGCCGCTCGACGCGTCGCTCGCGGGCGCGGGCCTGTACTTCCAGGTCGCGGCGCTGCGCAATGCGACGCTGCCGCTGATCACGAGCTCGGTGGTCAGCGGCGTCGTGCTGTTCTAGAGCGGCGAGCTCGAACGAGCGCGATTCGAGCGAGCGCAGTTTGAGCGGAAGAGCTTCGGGCGAGAGCGCTTCGAACGGTAGCGGCCCGAACGACACCGCGACGAGCGAGAGCGAGTCGAGCGAGCGCGGGTTGAGCGCGACCGGCTCGCACACGAACGGGTCGCGCACATCTCGCGCCTCGAACGCCTAGAGCGTGTCTCGGCCGCTTGTGCTGCCGCACCAGTCTCTGTGAGCCGCGTCGCACGCGCCCCCAAGCGCGGATGTTCGCCGAATCGACTCGCGAGCGCATCGCGGTGGGGTCCGACTTGAATGCGCGGACATCAGCAGGTGCGACGCGGCTGACGCGCGCATTCCAGGGCTCGCCGCCTCGGTGGCGACCGCGCATCACTTCACTCGCGCCCGTCGCGCCCGTCGCGCCCGTCGCACACGTCGCGCCCGTCGCGCCCGTCGCGCCCGTCGCGCCCGTCGCGCCCGTCGCGCCCGTCGCACACGTCGCACACGTCGCGTCCGTCGCGCCCGTCGCACACGTCGCGCCCGTCGCACACGTCGCACACGTCGCGCACGTCGCGCACGTCGCGCACGTCGCGCACGTCGCGCCCGTTGCTCACGCCCCGCTCGTCCCGCTCGTCCCGCTCGTCCCGCTCGCCCCGCTCGCCCAGCTCGCCCCGCTCGCCCAGCTCGCCTAGCACCGCTTGCGAGCCCCACGCGTCAGCCTGGCTCGCTCCACGCGAGCACGCGCTCGTCGATCCGGATCAGTCCCTCTCGGCGCCAGCCGGTGCTCAGCAGCCAACTCCGCGCCCGGCACACGACGCGCCCCCAACGCGCCATTCGCCGCACGAACTCCGCCACGCTCGCGTGCTGCGCGCTGCTCTCGGCGAATCCGTCGAACCACGCCCCCGACGAGTGCGGATCGATGCCCGCGCCGAAGCTTGCATGCCGACGAGCGTTGTGCAGCACGTAGGCGAGCGCGCGACGCACCTCGCGCGGAGAGCGCAGCGCGCGCGCGTGGAAACGGTCGGGGAACACCTGGCCCTTGCGCCCCCACCACTTGTTGAGCTGCTTCGCCAACCGCACGAACAGCCCCTTCGCTCCGCGAGTCAGCGCCTCGCGATCCGGCACCTCGACCAGCAGGTGGAAGTGGTTCGACTGCACCGAGTACTCGATCAGGCGGAAGCCGAATCGATCTGCGCCGGCACGCAGCGTCTCGAGCACGAGGCGGTGCGAGCTCGCACGCCGCAGGCTCGGGAGTCCCTGTCGAACGCGCGTCGTCAGGTGGATCGGAAACCGCTGGCACTGCTCCGGCCGCGTGATGTGCGGGTGCATCGGCCGAGCCCCCTTCGGCTTGCGGCCGGCGCCGCGCCGACGGCCGCCCCAATTCGAGGTCGCGAACGGCAGCGACGGCGTCGCGAGCGGACGCGCGCCACGGTCGCCGTGCCGGCGCTGCGGCAGGACACGCTCGCGCGACGCAGCGCCGGAGCGGCGACGCGACGCCGAGTTGCCGCCCGACCGGACCGGTTCCTGGTTTCCGCTCGTGCGACCTGGCTGCTTCGATTCGACTGAGTTGACCGAGCGCATCGCGAGTACCTCCACGCGATGGATGCACGCCGCGCGCGGCGGTGGCGGGTGAAGTGAGAAAAACGCGTCGCTCGCTCGATGCGCCGCGAGCCGATCCCAAACGTCCGCCGATTCGAGAGCGCGCACGCCGGCACAAGCGACGACCAACGAACTGCGCTTGTGGTCGCGCCGATGCGCTGAGGCCGCGGTGCGCCGGTGCGCCGGTGCGCCGGTGCGCTCGTGCGCTCGTGCGCTCCACTGCTCGCGAATGCCCGCATCCGTACGAACCGAAAGACGCGGTTGCCCGCAACACAGCGCATGATTGAGCGGACATGCGAGCTCGAGCGCCGGTCGGTGCGGACGCGTCTCGGTTCGAGCCAGATCCGGCGCATCGACGTGCCTCGCCTGAGCGCGTCGCTTCGCGCGCCGGATCGAGTCGCCGCCGGTGCCGAGCTTGCCACGGACGGCCTCGTGCCGCGCCGCGGCGTTGCGCCCGCGGTTGAGCCCAGTCCAGGAGGCTGAGCGCGCTGCCCGACGGCGAGCGACTGGGCGGTGAGCTATCGACGAGCGGCGCTTCGCGGATGAATCGGCGAACATGCCCGCTAGCGCGCGCGGACGGGTGCAACGCGGTGATCGCGCGCGACACGATCGCCGCCACACCGCCACACCGCCACACCGCCGCACCGCCACACCGCCGCACCGCCGCACCGCCGCACCGCCGCACCGCCGCACCGCCACACCGCCACACCGCCACACCGCCACACCGCCGCACCAACGCGCGCCGCAACAACGCCGCGCGCCGCCCGAACGCCCCGCGCCGCGCCGCACTCAACACCGCACGGTTCCTCACGCCGCGGGGTGCGCGGGCCGCCGGCGCGCGGACCCCGCGATTGCTGCAGCTACGGCCGACCCGCGCCTGGCTCGGTGGACAGCGCAAGGCGCGCCACCAGCGGCCGGTGGTCGCTGCCGAGATCCGGCCCGCGCCGCAGCCCCTGCACGGCGATGCCGGCGCCGACGAGCATGTGGTCGAGGTCGAGCCACAGCCCTTCGAGGTAGCGCTCCGACCGCCACGTGGCCATCCGCCCGAACCCCTCGCGCGCCTCGCGCAGCCCCGTCCGCTCGACGAAGTCGACGTAGGCCGGCGACCACGCGGTCGCGTTCATGTCGGCGAGCACGAGCGTGCGCGGCCCGAAACTCCCGCGCGCGGCGGCCTGCGCGAGCACTGCGTTGCGCGTCGCGGTGCGCGCGCTCTCGCCGGGCCGGTTCGGGTGCAGCACGAGCACGCGCAGCGGCGCGCCGCCGAGTTCGAGCTCGACGTCGAGGAACTCCTGCGCGCGCTCGTTCGTCGCGACGATCTCGGCGCGCGTGAACGGGTGCTTCGAATAGAGCGCGAGCGCGTAGACGGCGGGCGACCACGGATCGCGGAAGTCCGGCGTGACCAGCGCGTGCGGGTAGCGCGCCGCGAGCTCGTCGCCGACCGCCTCGCGCCAGCGCGGCGCGTACTCGAGCAGCGCGACGAGCTCCGGCTCCTCGCGATCGAGCCACGGCACGAGCCGGGTCAGATCCTGGTTGTGGTAGAGCAGGTTCGCCTGTGCGACGCGCAGCGTCGTCCCGGCGTCGGCGGACAGCGGCGCCGGCGGCAGGTACAGCCGCGCGACCGGCCACAAGTGCCACGCGCACAGCGCGGCGCACGCAAGCGCCGCGACGCGGCGGCCGCCGAGCCACAACAGCGCGGCCGCCGCGGCGCCGCCGCACGCGAGCTGGAACGTGAAGTTCACGCAGATCTCGCCGAGCCACCACCAGCGCGCGCTCCAGCCGACCAACGACCAGCCGACGAGGATCGCCGCGCCGATCCAGCCGGCGCGCGCGAGCCACGGGCGCAGCGGCGCGAGGCGCCGCTCCAACGTCGCCGACGTGTTCATCGCGTCGCGAGCGAGAGTCGCGCTTCGACGTAGCGGTGGTCGCTGCCGCGCACCGCGACCGCGCGGCGCTCGAGCACGTCGATCGAGGCGCCGACGAGCACGTGGTCGATGTCGACCGACAGGCCGGGCACGATGCGCTTCGTGTCGAACGTCGGCTGGCGGCCGAAGCCGGCGCGCGAGTCGGAAAGCCGCGTGCGCTCGAGGATCGCCCCGAAGCGCGGCGAGTACGACGTCGTGTTGAAATCACCCATCAGCACGCTGTGCTCACGATACACGACGTCGCCGAGCACGCGCTCGAGCAGCGCCTCGCGCCGCTCCCACTTGCCGCCGCGGCCCGGCCGATTCGGGTGCAGCATCACGACGTGCAGCGGCGCGCCGTCGAGCACGAGCTCCGCTTCGACGAAGCCGCCGAGGTTGCCGTGCTCGTGCACCGTCGAGCTCGACAGCGGCAGCCGCGAGAGGAGCCCGGTGCCGTAGGTTCCCGCGGTGACGATGCCCGCGTCCTGCGGGTGGTACAGCCGCACGGGGTACAGATCGGCGAGCTGCTCGCAGACCGCGCGCCAGGTCGAGTTCACCTCGGTGACGCCGAGCACGTCGGGTTGCGTCGCGCGCACCCACTCGACGAATCCGCTGGTGTCCGTCGAGGCGATGAACAGGTTCGCGCTCGCCACCGTGAACTCGCGGCCGGCGCGCGGCTCGTGCGCGGTCGGCCACCACAACGCGAGCTGCGGCGCGAGGTGGTAGAGCGCGAGCAGCGCGAGCGCGGCGGCGAGCCAGCGCCGCACCTGCGGCGCGGCATCGTGCGACAGCCGCGCGACACCGTGCGACAGCCGCGCGACGCAGGTCAGCGCGAGCGCCAGCGCGGCGCACGCCCAGCCGAGCTGCCAGCGGAACGAGCACGCGACCTCGCCGAGCCACCACCAGGGCGCCGTCGCAGCGAGCGCGGTCAGTCCGGCGAGCCCCGCGAGCGCGAGCCAGAGCACGCGCGACGGCCAGCGTGCTCGGTGCGTCGAATCCGCGGTCATGGGGCCGACAGACTACGGTCCCGATCGCTCGTCCCGCGATTGGCATCGCCGCGGCATTTCCGGCGATTCCGCGGCGCATGCGCGCTGCGTGCTCCGTTTCCGCCGGCGGCCGCGCTCCGAACCTCCGATGGCACACATCCCGGGATTCGTCGTCGAGTACTTCCTCCTCGGGAGGACGCGCCGCGGCGCGGTCCAGCGCTTCACGCAGGACGGCGGCATCTCGACCGACGTCTGGCTCGCATTCGCGCGGGATACCACCCGGTCGGTGCGCGTGCTCGTCGCGCCGGTCCATGGGGTCACGACGGTCGACCTCGCGTTCGTGCTCCACAACGCGATCGCGGCGGACCGGCGCAAGTGGAAGACGCGGCACAAGCGCCAGTCGACCACCGTCTCGCCGCTCGAGAACTTCGTCGCGGCCTGGCTGTACTTCGACGACGTGATGCGGGTCGCGCTCCCGCTGACGTCGTGGTGGCACCGCAAGGGCCTGTTCGCGCTGCAGCGCACCGCCTTCCAGTCGGGCACCTCGCTCGACGAGGCGCTCGAGCACGTGATCCGCGCGCGGCTGGCCGGCGACGTCGACACCGCGCGCGCGTCGTTCGAGCCGCAGGGCGCAAGCGCGCTCGATCGCAGGATCCTCGAAGCGGCGCCCCTCGCCGCCCTGATCGGCGTGTTCCGGCTCGCGACGGCGGATCCGGAAGTCGACGTGTTCGAGTCGCTGCGCGCGGACATCTCCGACGGACGTTCGGTCGACGATGCGTTCGCGGCATGGGTCGAGGCGCACGCGGAGGCCATCGCGCGCCACGCGCGCACCGAGCTGTCGCTGCAATACGAAGGCGCGCTGATCGAGGCCAGCGGCAGCGTGTGCGCGACTCGCGCCAAGCTCGAGCAGGCGCCGAACGAGCCCGCGGAGATGATCCAGCGCATGTTCCTCGACCGGCAGGCGACCCTGTCGGAGACGGAGGGGCTGCGCACGATCAAGGCGGACGCCGCGTCGCGCGTCTTCGACGTCTCGTGCACGGCGATCAACTGGGCGGTGATCGACTCCGGCATCGCCGCGGGGCACCCCGCGTTCCTCGAGCACGGCAAGCGCGACCGCGACGGCCGACGGGTCGACCCGCCGCCGAGTCGAGTGCGCTGCAGCTACGACTTCACGCGCATCGAGCGCATCCGCAACTTCGATCTGACGCTCGATGCGGACGGGTCCGCCGCGCGCAAGCGCGCGATCGCGGACGTCGTGGAGGAGCTCGCGGCGCTGCCGGGCCGCGCAGCCACGCCGGAGTGGAAGCAGACGGCGACCGCGAACCTCGCGACCATCGCGCGCCAGCTCGAGCAGCGCATCCCGCCGGACTGGGCGCTGATCGAGCCGCTGATCCGGGTGCACGACCCGGCGAACGCGGATGCGCTCGTCTCCGACCACGGAACGCACGTCGCCGGGATCCTGGGCGCGGATTGGCGCGACGCAGCGAATCCCGGCCCGGACGGCCGCGGCGCGGTGCTTCTGCAAGGCGTCTGCCCGGACATCGGCATCGTCGACCTGCGCGTGATCCACCCGCTCAGCCGCACGAGCTCGGAGTTCGCGTTGCTCGCCGCGCTGGAGTTCGTGCAGTTCATGAACACGCGCTCCGGTGCGAGCGGCCTCGCAGTGCACGGCGTCAACGTCAGCCTCTCGATCCCCCACGACGTCCGCAACTACGGCTGCGGCGCGACGCCCGTGTGCGTCGCGTGCAATCGTCTGTCGTCGTCCGGCGTCGTCGTCGTGGCCGCCGCCGGCAATCGCGGCTGGAACGAGCAGGACGCCGGCTTCGGCAACTTCGTCTACTGCTCGATCACGGATCCCGGCAATGCGCAGGAGGTGATCACCGTCGGCTCGACGCACCGACTGCGCCCGCACAGCTTCGGCGTCAGCTACTTCTCGAGTCGCGGTCCGACGGGCGACGGCCGCTTGAAGCCCGACCTCGTCGCGCCGGGCGAGCAGATCCGCGGACCGGTCCGCGGCGGCGCGGACGACGAGCTCGACGGCACCAGCATGGCGTCGCCGTTCGTCAGCGGCGCCGCGGCGATGTTGCTCGCGCGGCACCGCGAGTTGCTCGGCAATCCGGTGCGCGTCAAGCAGATCCTGTGCGCGACGGCGACCGACCTCGGCCGCGAGCGCTACTTCCAGGGCCACGGACTCGTCGACGTCCTGCGCGCACTGCAGTCGGTCTAGCGCAGCGCACCGCCCTCACCCACACGATCGAGGAGAGACCGCGATGATCTTCACGCTCGAGCCACTCAAGGCCGCCGAAGGCGATTGCCTGCTGCTGCACTTCGGTACTCCGCAAGCGCCGCGCCTGGCCCTCATCGACGGCGGCCCCGGCCAGATCTGGGAGACGAGCCTGCTGCCGCGGCTCCAGCAGATCGCCGCGAACCGCAACGTCCAGCAGCTCGAGATCGAGCTCGCGATGCTGAGCCACGTCGACAACGACCACGCGGTCGGGCTCAAGAAGCTGTTCCGCCGCCTGAAGTCCGAAGTCGAGGACCACATTCCGGTCCCCCAGCGCCTGCTGCGCGTCAAGCGGCTGTGGCACAACACGTTCAACGACGTGCTCGGCGACTCGATCGACAAGTACTACCGGACGCTGACGGCGACGTTGCAGGCGAGCACGGGCGGCGGCGCACCCAACCCGGCGCTCGAGGAGGCGCTCGCGCGCGCGCACCGCGACGAGCACGGCGGCAGCGCCGAGGAGGCCGCAGAGATCGCGTCCGACGTCGCGCTCGTCATGGCCGGCCACGGCGAGGGCCGCGACATCCGCGATTCGCACGAGGTCCTCCGTGCGAACAACGAGATCGCCGCGCTGAACGCGCCGTTCCTGAAGCACAACCGGCCGGCGCTCATCACGACCGGCAATGCGCCGAACGCCGTCGACGTCGCGGGCCTCTCGTTCCGCATCCTCGGTCCGATGCAGGAGGAGATCGAGGCGCTGCAGAAGGCGTTCGACAAGTACGTGCAGGACAAGGGGCTGACGGCCGAAGCGATGCTCGCCGCGTACTCGGACAAGAGCGTGCCGAACCTCTCGAGCATCGTGTGCATCGTCGAGGCGGGCGGCAAACGGATCCTGCTGACCGGCGATGCGCGCGGCGACAAGATCATCACGGGTCTCGAGAAGGCGGGCCTGCTCGTCAACGGCAAGTTCGCCGTCGACGTACTGAAGGTTCCGCACCACGGCAGCGACCGCAACACGACCGCCGAGTTCTTCGCGAAGATCCGCGCCAAGCACTACGTGCTGTCCGGCGACGGGAAGCACGGCAATCCGGAGCGCGACACCGTCGGCTGGCTGATCGACTCGCGCAAGCCGACGGATCGCTACACGATCGTGCTCACCTATCCGCTGGCGGTCATCGATGCCGAGCGCCGGCGCGAAGTGCTGAAGAAGCACAAGCCGTGGGTCCCGGCGCAGCACGCGCTCGCCGACCTGATCGCGGCGCGCAAGGCGCAGGGACACAAGTTCAAGCTCGTCGAGGGAGCGCCGTTCAAGATCGATCTCGGCGGCGACAAGGTCACGTGGTGAGTCACGCGCTGCGCCCGCGCGACGACGCCGCGTCCGCTCAGTACCCCGCCGCCATCCCGTCCTTGCGCGACTCCGACGCGCCGTAGTACACGCGCGTCTTCGGATCGAAGCCGATCGCCTGGTAGCCGCCGTAGTCGCCGACGGCCTTGCCGAGCACGTGGCCGCGCCGCTCGAGCTCCCTCGCGACCGCCGGATCGAAGCCGCTCTCCAGGCACAGCTTGCCGCCGTCGGTCATGCGCTCGCCCGTCGGCTCGCTCGAGCCGGTGTGCACCATCCGCGGCGCGTCGCCGGCCTCCTGGAAGTTCATGCCGAAGTCGATCACGTTGAGCAGGATCTGCACGTGCCCCTGCGGCTGCGTCGCGCCGCCCATCACGCCGAAGCACAGGAACGGCTCGCCGTCCTTGGTGACGAACGCGGGGATGATCGTGTGGAACGGGCGCTTCGACGGCGCGTACGCGTTCGCCGACGTCGGATCGAGGTCGAACATCTCGCCGCGGTCCTGCAGGATGAAGCCGAGCTTGCCCGGCGCCATGCCGCTGCCCATGCCGCGGTAGTTCGACTGGATCAGCGAGACCATGTTCCCGTCGCGATCGGCGGTGCACAGGTAGATCGTGTCGCCCTCGTCGAGCGCGGGATTGAAGGCCTGCGGAGCGCCGGGCGCGTAGCTCGCGGCCGCCTTGCCGAGATCGATGCGCGCGCGCTGCTGCGCGGCGTAGTCGTCCGAGAGCAGGCCCGCGACCGGCAGCTTCGCGAAGGCCGGGTCGGCGATGAAGCGCGCGCGGTCCTCGAACGCGAGCTTCTTCGCCTCGGTCAGCACGTGCAGGTGCTCGGCGCTGCCGAAGCCCATCTTCGCGAGGTCGTAGCCCTCGAGGACGTTCAACATCTCGAGCGCGGCGATCCCCTGCCCGTTCGGCGGCAGCTCGTACACGCGGTAGCCGCGGTAGTCGATCGCGATCGGCTCGACCCACTCCGAGCGGTGCGCGGCGAGGTCGTCGTAGGCGAGGAAGCCGCCGTTCGCCTTCATGTACGCGTCGATCTCGCGCGCGATCGAGCCCTTGTAGAACTCGTCGCGCCCCTTCGAAGCGAGCGCCTCGAACGTCGCGGCGAGGTTCGGGTTCGAGAACAGCTGGCCCTTCTTCGGCGCCGCGCCGTCGATCGTGAACTGCTCGACGAAGCCCGGGTACTTCGACAGGCGCGGCACCGAGATCGCCCAGTAGTGCGCGACGAGCTCGGCCACCGGATACCCGTCGCGCGCGTAGCGAATCGCGGGCGCGAGCACGTCCTTCATCGGCAGCTTGCCGAAGCGCGCGTGCAGCTCGAACCACCCGTCGACGCAGCCGGGCACGCTGACCGGCAGCGGACCGATCGACGGGATCTTCGAGAGGCCGCGCCGCTTGAATTCGTCGAGCGTGAGCGCGCGCGGCGAGCGGCCGCTCGCGTTGAGCCCGTGCAGCCGCTTTCCCTTCGAGTCCCACACCATCGCGAACAGATCGCCGCCGACGCCGCAGCCCACCGGCTCGGTCAGGCACTGCACGGCGTTCGCGGCGATCGCCGCGTCGACGGCCGAGCCGCCCTGGCGCAGGATCTCGAGCGCGGCCGCGGTCGCGAGCGGCTGCGACGTCGCGGCCATGCCGTTCTTCGCGAGCACCTCCGAGCGCGTCGCGAACGGCTTGCCTGTGATGCGGTCGCCGCCGTGGATCGCGCCGGCGAGCGCTGCGAACGTGAGTGCGATGGGCGTGAGCGGGCGCATGGTGAGACATTGTGCCGCCGGCGGATACGATCGACGCAACTCCCCGCCCGAACCCGCCATGAACATGCGCCGTCTGCTGCTCTCGTGTGTCCTGCTGTGCCTGTGCGCGCCGTTCGCCGCGGCGCAGAAGAAGAAGGGGCCGCCGCGGGTCAAGGTCGGCGACGCGGTCGACTACGTGTTCCAGACGCCGGCGTGGAACGCCCCGGAGTTCCGCGGGCTCGCGGACCTGCGCGGCAAGCCGGTGGTCGTGCAGTTCTGGAGCCCCGAGCAGACGGCGGTCGTCGAGACCGATCTGCCCAAGCTCGTGCAGCTCAAGAAGACCTGGGGCGGCGAAGTGCGCGTGATCGCGGCGCGCTTCGGCGAGGCGGGCGCGGACGAGCTCGACAAGGTGCTGCTGTCGAACAAGCTGCTGAACGCCGACGTGCTGTGGCTCTACGAGGCGCCGTTCGTGCTCGAGGGCGGCGCCGCGGACTCGCTCGCGCTGCTCACGCCCGACGGCAAGCTCGAGCGCTTCGGCAAGCCGGCCGACGTGCGCGACGCGGTGTACGCGCGCCTCGCGGAGTTCCAGCTCGAAGCGCAGAAGCTGCCCGACGGCGCGCCGAGCAAGCTCAAGAAGGCGGTCGATGCGTACGCGAAGCACGAGTACGCGGCCGCG
This sequence comes from Planctomycetota bacterium, assembly GCA_004296785.1. Lineage (GTDB taxonomy): Bacteria > Planctomycetota > UBA1135 > UBA1135 > GW928-bin9. Next base: position 11,305 of record SCVU01000222.1, on the reverse strand, counting down.
TTCACCGTGCTGCGCGAGTTCGAGAGCGACAAGAAGTTCGGCGAGACCGCGAAGGGCCTCCTCGCGCGCTACAAGCTCGAGCTCGACCTCGACCTCGAGCTCGCCGACCGCGCGCTCGAGCTCGGCCGCATCGATCGCGTCGATCTGATCCTCGGCCGCTTGAACGACGGCCTGAAAGCCCACGCGCAGTGGAAACCGCGCCTCGACGAGATCGGCCGCCGCGCGGAGGCCGAGGCGGTGCAGAAGGAGCGCGCGGTGTACAAGAAGCTCGCGGCGCTCGAGAAGAAGCTCTACGAGAAGCTCGACAAGGCGCTGCCGAAGGCGCTCGACGAGCTCGCCGACGCGAACCCCGGCACCAAGGCCGCCGAGCGCGCGAAGCGACTCGCCGCGGCCGCGCGCGCAGCGCTGCCGGCGAAGTAGCCGCTCACTCCGGCTCGTCGTCGTCCGCGGCCGCCGGCGTGATGCCGGTGTGCACCATCGCCTGCTTGCCGACCTCGCGCAGCACGACGGTCGCGTAGCAGCCCTTCGGCAGCGTGAAGCGCACGCGCGCGTGCGCGCCGGCGTCGTCGGTCTCCCAGCTCGCCGCGTACTCGGCGAACGGGAAGCGCAGCGGCCGGCGCCCGCCGCTCGGGCGGAACCAGCTCTCGCGCTCGAACTCCTCGCGCGTCGCGCCGCAGTGCGCGAGCGCCTCCGCCTCGACTTCCGCTGGTCGCCCGCGCGGCTCGCTCATCCGCTCGCCGAACAGCGGGCCGGTCGGCGAGAGCTCGCACGCCGCCGCGCGCGCCGCCTCGCGCTCCGGATCGCCGACCAGGAACACCGCGCCGTTGTCGTGCTTCCACGCGAGATCGCCCTCGAGCACGCGGTCGAACGAATCGAGGCGCGCGGCGAGCACCGCGTTGAACAGCCGCGACTGCCACGCCGAGACGTAGAAGCGCCCCAGGCGCAGGTTCAGCGCGCGCACCGCGTACTGCGCGCGCCCCTTGTTCTTCGCCATCGCCTCGCACACGCGGATCTGCTCGTGGAAGCCGCGCGGCCACGCCTTGCCCGCCGCGCGGAACTTCCCCTCGTCGTACAGGCGCCGCGCGTCGAGCACGCGGCCGTGGTCCTGCGCGGTCGGCCGGCCGCAGAACTGCGCGAAAGCGTCCTCGTACGCGCCGCGCAACAGATCGCGGCCGACGCTCCACGAGTCGCCGCGCGCGCCGAAGCGCTGCTCGCCGAAGTAATTCGGCACGCCGCGCGCGCGCAGCACCTCGAGCACGCGCTCGAGATCGGCGAAGCGCTCGCGCGCGAGACCGCGCAGCCGCAGGTCGAAGCGATTGCCCGCGAGCTGGCCGACGCGCAGCTTGTTCACGTGCCGCACCGCGGCGAGCACGCGCAGCCGCGGGCCCTGCACGTCGAGCGCGCGCTGCGGATCGACGCCCGGCAGCGACAGCGTCTGGCGCGTGATGCCGCGCGAGTCCTTGAGCCCGGCGCAGCCGATCTCGCGCGACACCAGCCCGAACTTCGCGGCGAACACGCCGAGCGCCTCGAGCGTGCCCATCTCGCGCTTCTCGATCGCGACGAACGTGTGCTCGCCGCTGCCGCACGGTTCGTACAGCGGGATCTCCTCGACGACGAAGTCCTCGGGCCGCTCCTTGATCGCGAACGGAACCGCCGCCACCTCGGGCGTCAGATACGGCAGGTCGAGCAGCGGCACGCGCCGCGGATTCTACGCGGCGTCCGCGCCGCGGCTCGCCTTGTCGGCTTCCGCGTCCGCGCCGCGCGTCCCCTGCTCGGTCCGCGCGGGCGGCGCGCCGCGACGCGCGACGACCGCGACGCCGAGCAGCACGAGCGCTCCGCCCGCGATCGCGGTCGCGTGCACCGGCTCGCCGAGGAACAGCGCGCCCCACAGCGTGCCGAACAACGGCACGAGGTACGTGACCACCATCGAGCGCGTCGCGCCGATCTCGGCGAACAGGCGGAAGAAGAGCAGGTACGCGAACGCGGTGCAGACGATGCCGAGCACGCACGCGCAACCGATCGCCTTCCACGACGGCACGGCGCTCGGCAGCGCGAGCAGCGCGAACGGCAAGAGCAGCGCAGCCGCGGCGATCAGGCTGCCGCCGGCGATCGCAAGCGGCGAGAGGTGCGCGAGGTGCCGCTTCGCGTGGTGCGCGGCGATCGCGTAGAGCAGCGCGGCGAGCAGCCCCGCGAGCACGGCCGTGCGATCGCCGGCGAGCGTGAGCTTGTGCCAGACGAGCACGACGACGCCCGCGAAACCGAGCGCGAGGCCGAGCGCGCGCGCCGGCGCGAGCCGCTCGCGCAGCCACACGTAGCCGACGAGTGCGCCGAACAGCGGCACGGTCGCGTTCAGCATCGACGAGTAGCCGGCGGGCAGCGAGAGCGTCGCGAACGCGAACAGCGAGAACGGGATCGCCGAGTTCAGCGCGCCGACGACCGACAGGTGCAGCGCGTCCTTGCGCAGCGCCATGAGCTCGCCGCGCGCCGCGAGCACGCCGCCGAGGAACGCGGCCGCGATCGCGACGCGCAGCTCGATCAGCGCGAGCGGGCCGAACTCCGGCGCGGCGACGCGCATGAACAGGAACGACGCGCCCCAGATCGCGCCGAGCAAGAGCAGCACGCCGCGTTGAGCGTTGCTCATCGCGCGCGCTTCCCCGCGGACCGCGCGGCCGCCGGCGCGGGCTCGCCCACGGATTCGCCCAGCGCGAGCCGCGCGGTTTCCTTCAGCGTGCCGAGCACGATCGTCGTGCGCGTGCCGCGGATCGTGCGGATCGATTTCAACCGCTCGTTCAGCAGGCGCGCGAGGTCGTCGGTGTCGCGCGCACGGAGGCGCAACAGGTAGCAGTCCTCGCCGGCGACCTGGTGCACCTCCTGCACCTCGGGAATCTGCGCGAGCAGCTTGCCCGTCTCGGTCCCGGTGCCGGTCTCCTCGGCGCGCACGAACACGAACGCCGCGAGTCCGAGTCCGACGGCCTTCGGCGACAGGCGCGCTTCATAGCCGGCGATCACGCCGCGCGTTTCGAGCTTGCGGATCCGCTCGAGGATCGCGGACGGCGCCATGTCGAGCTCGCGCGCGATCTCGGCGTTGCTGGTGCGCGCGTTGCGCTGCAAGAGATCGAGGATGCGGAGGTCGGTCGCGTCGAGCTTCGGGGCGTCGGAAGGTGCCATCGGTGGATTCTCGAGGTGCCCATCGTATCGGCGGCCGTGCCGACGATTCGTCGATGGATAGTCGTGTTCTGTGTCATGATTCCGAACGATCGTCGTTACGGGCCCGCGCGCGCCCAGCGGACAAGCGCTGCCGCCGTCGCGGCCGCGCGCGCTGCGGCCTCGTACTCGATCTCGACGACGCGGCGCTCGCTCATCCGCTCGTGCTCGACGTGCGCGCCGCTTGGTGGACGGAACCGGACGCGAAGCGCTAACCGCGCACCGGCGCGCGGCGGTCAACGAGCTCGGCCAGCACTCCGTCCCACAGCGCCGCACGCTCGTCGAGCGCTCGTTCGGCGGCCGCGCGCATCTCACCCCAACGCCGCGCGTCGTCGCCGCCGAGCCGCACGAGCAGCGCGAGCGCGTGCGGCGTGTGCACGTCGCCGTCCAAGTGGACGTGGCGCTCGAGGTAGTGACGCAGCGTCGCGAAGCGCCCGCCGGCACAGCGCTCGGCCTCGGCGAGCAGCGCACGGAACATCTCGGGGATGATGTCCTCGCGGCCGAGCGCGAACACCGCCGCGACCTCGTGCAGCGCGCCGCGCGACGCGACGCTCCACGTCGCGCGCACGAAGCGCGCGCAGGCCGGCGGGGCTTCCGACGCGTCGAGCGCGCGCTCGACGTCGCCGAGCTCGCGCAGCGCGAGCTGGAAGCGCTCGATCGGCCGCTCGTCCGCGCCGAGCTCGCGCATCCCGCGCCGGTACAGCTCGTAGTGACTGCAGTGGCCGCCCGCGCCGTCGTCGTCGCTCTCCTCGGCGAGCACGATCTCGTTGACGAGGCGCGCGGCCGCGCCGTCCGCCGGCGCTTGCCACGGCAGCCCGACGCAGGTCAGGTCGCGCTGCAGGCGCTTCAGCAGGCTCATGAAGTCCCACACCGCGAACACGTGGCGGCTCGCATACAGCCGCAGATCGTCGAGGTCCGCGAGCGCCACGAACAGCGGGTGACGGGTGACGCGCGCGCGGGCCGGCGCGAGCGCGGCCGCGAGCGTTGCGAGCCGCCGTCGAGCGAGATCGTCCATGCAGACCGCGCATGCTAGTCGGCGCGCGGCGCGAACGGCAGACTCATTCGCGTGCCGCCTTCCCCTGCGACCGGCTCGCGCGCGCACCTGCCGACCGAGCAGGCGAATCCCGCGTCGGCGCGGCTCGACGAGCTCGACACGCTCGCGGCCGTCGACGTCTTCGCGGCGGAGGATCGCCGCGCGGTCGAAGCGGTCGCTGCTGCACGCGCGTCGATCGCGGCGGCGGTTGATCTCGTCGCCGAACGCCTGCGCTCCGGCGGCCGCCTCTTCTACTGCGGCGCCGGCACGAGCGGCCGCCTCGGCGTGCTGGACGCGGCCGAGCTGCCGCCGACGTTCCAGTCGGATCCCGCGCTGGTGCAGGGCCTGATCGCCGGCGGCGAGCGCGCGCTCTTGCACGCGGTCGAAGGCGCCGAGGACTCGCGCGAGCTCGCGCATGCGATGCTCGCCGAGCGCGAGCTCGCCGCGCGCGACGTCGTGCTCGCGATCGCTGCCGGCGGCACGACGCCGTTCGCGCACGGCGCGCTCGAAGCCGCCCAGCGCGCGGGCGCCGCGTCGATCTTCCTCGCGTGCGTGCCGTTCGAGCTCGCACCTGATTCGGCGGACATCTCGATCCGCGTGGTCACCGGACCCGAGGTGCTGGCGGGTTCGACGCGGCTCAAGGCCGGCACCGCGACGAAGCTCGTGCTGAACACGCTGTCGACGCTGGTGATGGCGCGCCTCGGCAAGGTGCACGGAAACCTGATGGTCGACGTGAACACGCAGGCGAATGCAAAGCTCGTCGAGCGCGGCATCGGGCTCGTGATGCAGCTCGCCGGCGTCGAGCGCGCCGCAGCGAGCGAGCTGCTGCGGCGCGCGGAGGGCGGCGTGAAGGCCGCGGTCGTCATGCACGCGCAGCGCTGCGACCTCGCCGCGGCGCGCGCGCGGCTCGCGGCGGTCGGCGGCGTGCTGCGGCGCGCGCTGGGCTGAGCCCGGCCGGAAACCCCCAACCTCGTGTCGGGTCGGAGGGGAAAAGGGCGTTCCTGGGCTCGGATCGCCCCAGCACCCCATCCGGACCCCCACCATGCTTCGATTCGCCGCCCCTTCGCTGCTCGCCATCGCCCTCCACGCGACCGCGGCGGCGCAGGAATCCACTGCGCCCCCGTTCGACCTCGGCCCGCGCACCTGGGTCGTCACCGACGCGCCGGGCGACGGCACCGTGTGGGCGCGCGGCAGCGCCTACAAGGCGCGCTTCGGCGCGGATGCCGCGGAGCTGATCCCGGCCTTCGGCACGCGCGCGTCCGAGAACCGCGCGCTCCTGCTGGCGGCGCCGCAGCTGTTCGTCGGCGGCCTGCGCGTCGAGCTCGACGAACGCGCGACGCCGGTCCTCGGCGCACCGGTGCCGGCGACCGGCCCCACCCAGCGCCAGCGCGTCGCCTACGAGCGCGGCGCGCTCGTCGAGCGTTGGGACCTCGAAGCCGCGGGCATCGAGCACTCGTTCGTGCTCGAGCGGCCGCTCGGCCGCGGGGCGATTCTGCTGCGCGTGCCGCTGCGCGGCGAGCTGGCGTTCGCCGGCCGCAACGCCGCGCCGGGCGCCGGGCTGCGCTTCGAGGCGCGCGCAGCGGACGGCGCGCTGCTCGGTGGGCTCGACTACTCCGACGCGATCACGCTCGACCGCCGCGGCGCGCGGCTCGAACACGCGAGCACGCTGGTCGCCGACCCCGACGGCTCGGCGTGGCTCGAGCTGCGCGTGCCGGCGGAGTTCGCCGACGCCGCTTGCTACCCGCTCGTGATCGACCCGCTCGTCACGATCTTCGGCGTCGATCAGGGGAGCAACGTCGATGCGCAGCACCCGGACGTCGCGTACGACGCGACCAACAACGCGTGGCTGGTCGCCTGGCACGAGCCGACGAGCTTCGCGGACAACGACGTGTTCGCCCGGCGCTTCGCGCTCGACGGCACGCTCCTGGAGGAGGTGGGCGTGGCGATCGACAACCAGAACGCCCAGTACCCTTCGGTCGCGAACAACAACGCGGCGAATCAGTTCCTGATCGCCTGGTTCCGCAACGGGGCGGTGTTCGACGAGAACCTCGCGCGCACGCGCAACGCGGGCTCGACCGCTCAAGGAGCCACGTTCCCGGTCGCTTCGGACTTCACGCTGGGTTCGCCGGTCGTCGGCGGCGACCCGAGCCCGAGCGGCTCGGGATATCTGCTCGCCTACCGGAACAACGGGATCCAGCAGAACCAGCTCGTGGTGATGCCGATCAGCACGGCCGGCGTGCTCGGCGCGCCGGTGTCGCTCGACGGTTCGCTCGCGGGGGGCGGCGTGTTCGGCTACGCGATCACGAAGAGCGCAGGCCCGCACGGCCGCTACGGGGTGGCGTGGACGCACCACAACTGCCCGCCGTCCAGCGTCTGCCCGCCGATCCTGCGCGCCGCGGTGTTCTTCGCGTCGGGCCAGCTGATCGGCAACGCGATCAACACGGGCTTTCCCAACGACAGCGACGTGCCCGCGATCGCCGGCGACGGCGAGACGTTCGTCCTGCTCGCCGAGCGCCAGATCGGCGCCGGCAACCGCGACATCGCGGGCGCGCTCGTGCGGGTCGTCGCCGACGCTCCGCAGATCGTCGCGACGACGAGCTCGCTGACGGCGGTCGAAACGCCTTCGACCGTCGCGCGTGACCAGCTCGGCGTCCGGCTCACGGCGCAGGGCAACCGGTTCACCTACTCGTACCTGGAGGAAACCAGCGCCGGCAGCGGAGTCCACGCGGTGCACGTCGCGACGATGCTCGTGACCAACTCGCTGCAGAACGCGAAGTTCGTCGAGTCGCACGTGCTGATGCACGCGAACGGGGTCGATCACCGCGACCTCGCGCTCGCTTCGACCAGCGACGGCGGCGACGGGCTCGGTCGCGTGTGCGGCGCTTGGACGCGCGACGATTTCAGCGACAAGGACGTCGACGCCTACCTGTACGACCCGCTGAAGTCAGGGGGTGTCGCGTTCGCGCAGACCGGCTGCGGCGGGGCCTTCCCGTTCGGTTCCGAGCCGATCCTGGCGACGTCGCCGCAGGCCGCGCTCGGCGCCGAGTTCGGCGTGCAGGTCGGCGGCAGCGGCGGCACTGCGTTGATCCTGGTCGGATCCGTCGCGACCGTGCCGATCCCGTTGTGCGCGGCCGGCTGCGCGCTCGGGGTCTTCCCGATCGTCAATCAACTCGCCGTCGCCGCGACGACGTTCGTGCTCCCGACGGACGTCGCGCTGCTCGGCAAGTCGGTCGCGGTCCAGGGCGTGCGCCTTGTACCGACGGGCACCGGCGGACAGTGCGGCGCGCCGGACTGGCCGATCAGCTTCCGCACGACCGACACCGCGATCGCGACGTTCCAGTGAACGAAACGCCGACGGTCGCGCGGCCCGCGCTAGCATCGCCGGTCGCGTGACGCCCGACGGCTCGTTCCAAGCACTCGTCGACTCGTTCGAACGCCGCCTCCACGACGCGACCGCGGCGCTCGAGGCGCTCGACGCGCGGGCCGCGCGCGCGCCGCTCGCGCCGGGGAAATGGTCGCGCGCCGAGGTCGTCGGCCACCTCGTCGACTCGGCGTCGAACAACCACCAGCGCTTCGTGCGCGCGCAGCTCGGGCAGCCGTTCGTTTTTCCGACCTACGACCAGGACGCGTGGGTCGCGCTGCAGCGCTGGAACGAGGCGCCTTGGCCGCAGCTCGTCGAGCTGCTCGTGCGCTTCAACTCCGAGCTCGCGCGCTTGATGCGGCGGACCTCGCCACAGCAGCTGCGGCAACCGCGCTTCCCCCACAATCTGCACCAGATCGCGTTCAAGCCGTGGCCCGAGCGCGAGCCCGCGACCCTCGAGTGGTTCATGCGCGACTACGTCGAGCACTTCGAGCACCACCTGCGGCAGGCGGGCGTGCCCGACTAGTTCGTCGGCGTGCGCGCGCGTTCGATCAGTCGCTCGAAATCGAGCGCCGGCCCCGGATCGACCTTGTCCTCGGTCACGTGCCAGTGCCCGAGCACGCCGCTGAACGCGCGGAACTCCGCGTCGTCGAGCGCGCGGTCGAGCACCGCCCCGTCCGCGCCGCGCGGATAGTCGAGCCGGATCCGCGGCAACGCCCGCGCGACGCCGCCGACGAGCTTCGCCAGCGCCTCGTTCTGCCGCGCCGTGTAGTCGTGCTGCTCGTACTCAGCGCCGTGGATCGCGCCGCGGATTCGTTCCGGCCGCTCGGGCCGCGCCGTGTACGCCGCATCGCGGAACGGGAACTTCGCCAGCCGCTCGGGCAGTTTCAGGTACGGCCCCTGCTCGTCGCGCGGGTACCACTGATCGAGGATCGCCGCCTTGCCGACGCGATAGCAGCCGATCTGCGCGATCTCGACGCCGACCGAGCGCGGGTTCGCCTGCCGCGCGTGCCACGCGGTGTCGGCGAGGTCGAGCGTCTGGTAGATCGCGCCGTCGGCGTCGAGCAGGAAGTGCACGGACAGCACGCGCGCGTCCTGCAGCACGCGGAAGCACTCGCGGCTCGTGCCGCACACGTCGAAGTGCAGCACGAACTGGTCGACGCGCGCGCGCACGTGCTCGAGCGTCAGCGCCGCGGGTTCGGCGCGTCCGAACGGCGCGGGGTTCGGATCCGCGCGGCCCGGCTTGTAGCGCAGGCCGCTCTTGCCGCTCGCGCCGAAGAAAGGTGCCGCGTGATACGCGCTGTATCCGCCCTCGTCGTACCAGAGGACGACCGGCGTGCCGATGTCGAAGAGCTCGCCGCAGATCGAGATCTCGGTGCCGCGGCGCGGTGTTGCGGTCGCCTCTCGAGAGGAGCCCGCGGGCGCTGGACGCAGCGGCGGAGCTGCGCATGCGCAGAGCAGGAGGACCAGCGCGATCGCGAAGCGCGGCATGGCGCCCCTTCTAGCATCTCGCCCGGATCGCTAGGCTCCCGCGATGCGGATCCCGCTGCACACGCGCGTGCTGATCGGCGCGCTCGTCGGTGTCGGCGCGGGCATCGTCGCGCATCTGTTGTGGGCCGACACCGAGGGGCTGGCGCGCTTCATCAAGTACGTCGCGCAGCCGACCGGGCAGGTGTTCATGCGCCTGCTCTTGATGCTCGTCGTGCCGCTGATCGTCTCGGCGCTCGCGCTCGGCATCGCCGGGCTCGGCGATCTGAAGAGCCTCGGGCGCATCGGCCTCAAGACGCTCGCCTACACGGTGTGCGTGTCGATGATCGCGGTCGCGATCGGCGTCGCGCTCGTCGCGTTGATCCGGCCGGGCGACGGGATGGACGATGCGGTGCGCGAGCGGCTGCTCGTCGGCGCCAAGGACCGCGCGGCCTCGATCACGAGCGCGCCGGCGCCGAAGACCGGCATCGAGCTGCTCGTGCAGATCGTGCCGGACAACCCGATCAAGGCCGCCGCGAACGGCGACATGCTCGCGCTGATGTTCTTCTCGGCCATGCTCGGCGTCGGGATCCTGCTGACGCGCACCGACGGCGCGCGGCGCTTCGAGCAGGCGCTGCAGGGCGTGTTCGACGTCGGACTGCGCCTGATCCAGCTCGTGATCGGCTTCGCGCCGATCGGCGTCGCCGCGCTCTTGTTCACGCTCACGGCGCAGCTCGGCTACGAGATCCTCGTACAGCTCGGCCGCTACGTGTTCGTCGTGCTGCTCGCGCTCGCGCTGCACCAGTTCGTCGTGTACTCGCTGTCCGTGAAGCTGCTCGGGCGCATGAGCCCGCTCGCGTTCTTCAAGGCGATCCAGCCGGCGATGCTGACCGCGTTCTCGACGTCGTCGAGCAATGCGACGCTGCCGACGGCGCTGCAAGTCGCCGAGGAACGGCTGAAGCTGCCGCCGCAGATCGGTCGCTTCGTGCTGACGATCGGCGCGACGGCGAATCAGAACGGCACGGCGCTGTTCGAGGGCGTGACGGTGCTGTTCCTCGCGCAGTTCTACGGCGTCGAGCTGACGCTGCAGCACCAGGCGCTCGTGCTCGGGATCTGCATCCTCGCGGGGATCGGAACGGCGGGCGTGCCTTCGGGCTCGATCCCGGTGATCGCGGCGATGCTCGGGATGATCGGCGTGCCGATCGAAGGGCTCGGACTCGTGCTCGGCGTCGACCGCTTCCTCGACATGTGCCGGACGGTCGTCAACGTGAGCGGCGATCTCGCGGCGGCTGTGGTGGTGTCGCGCGGCGAGCGGTCGAGCGCCTAGCGAGCCGCGTCGAACTGGCGGTCGATCTCGTCGATCGCCGCGCGGCCGATCGCAGCCACGAGCGGCTGCTTGCACGCGCGGAGCCGCGCCACGGGGTCCGCGCCGTTCGGTAGCAGCTCCGAGTAGGCGACTTGGATGCCCGGTGCCTGCATGCGGAAGCAGAGGCGGCGGGAGTGCATGGATGCCTCCTGCTGATCGATGGCGACATCGCCCGCGCTGAGGAGTGCTGCCGCGACTCGAGCACGCGCGACGACTTCATCCCAGGCGCCGCCAACGGAAGTCGCGCCGCCTTCGCCACGCTCGATCGACGTCCGCACGAACGCGTCGCCGCCCGTCACGGCGTAGAGCAGTTCGACTGGACGTGTGGCCGGACCCGCCACACCGAGCGTGGCGTCGTCGACGAACAGTGCGAAACGCAGCGACTCCGGATGGCGAGCACAGTCCAGCAGGTGGTACGACGCCTGGGAATCGACAACGCGCTCCTTCGTGAACGAGATCTCGACGTGCTCTCGCGCGGGTGCCGCCTCGGCGAGGCTCCGCGCCAGCCCGACGATTCGGCGCAGGAACTGGACGCTCGGCGCGTAGTCGGCGTCCCTGACGAGACGATCGCCCTCGCGACCGAACACCACCTCCGGTGAAACCTGAAAGTGCATCTCGCGGGTCTGCGCGATGACTTGCACTTCGAACCAGCTCCCATCGACGGCGAGCACGTCGGGAGCCCGTTCCATCGCTAGCAGCGGATCTGATTGGATTGCGCTCGTCAGTTGCTCGAGATCGACCGCAGCTAAGGAAGCGAAGTGGTACTTCGGATTCGCCGGTGCACTCGGATCCATCCAGGCGACTGTCCCGTTCGCCGCAACCGCGATGACGAAGTGGTGCGCCGCACTCCAGTCGCTCGAGCTCGCTGCGACCG
>SCVU01000027.1 GCA_004296785.1 Planctomycetota bacterium | reverse complement strand
TCGCTCTATCCGTGGCTCGCGCGGCGCGCGCGCGAGCCGGAGTTCGCGGCGGTGCTCGCCGAGCTCGCGCGCGACACCGAGCTGCAGATCTCGCAACTGCGCCAGCTGCTCGCCGAGTTGTCGGTCGACGCGCCCGAGCGCAGTCGCCGGCGCGCGATCGCGTCGGCGCTGATCGCCGTGATGACGGTGTTCCTCGGGCTGCGCTTCGCGCTGCGCATCTGCGTCGACGCCGAGGAGACGGTCGCGCGCTGGTACGAGCGCTTCGCGCACCGCTTCGTCGCCGAGGGGCGCATCGACCTCGCGCGCCGCGCGGAAGCGTGGGGCCTGGCGAAGCGCCGCCACGCCGAAGTGCTGCGCGCGTTCCTCTCGCTGTCGCGGCAGGCCGGCGGCGATTTCTGAAACGCGGCGCGCGCGGCGGGTTGCTAACGTGAGCGCGTGACCACATCGTCGACGCGTCCGCCGGCGCGGGAGAACCGCGCGCGCCGCCACTCGTGGGTCCCGTTCGGGCTCGGCGAGCAGAAGCCGCACCACTTCCTCGAGATGCTGCGCATCGCGTGGGAGAACCGCCGCGCGCTGCCGTGGGCGTGGAAGGTGCTGAACCAGGGCGTGTGCGACGGCTGCGCGCTCGGCACGAGCGGTCTGCGCGACTGGACGATCGACGGCACGCACCTGTGCCTCGTGCGCTTGAATCTGCTGTCGCTGAACACGATGGGGCCGCTCGATCCGGCGCGCCTGGCCGACGTCGCGGCGCTGTCGGCGCACAGTTCGAAGGAGCTGCGCGCGCTCGGCCGCATCCCGTGTCCGCTGCGGCGCCGCCGCGGCGAGCGCGGCTTCACGCGCGTCGGCTGGGACGAGCTGTGGGCCGACGTCGGCGCGCGCTGGCGCGCGGCGGATCCGCGCCGCGTCGGGCTCTTCGTCACGAGCCGCGGCATCACGAACGAGGTCTACTACACCGCGCAGAAAGTGCTGCGCTACCTCGGCTCGAACAACGTCGACAACTCGGCGCGGCTGTGCCACAGCCCGAGCGGCGCGGGCCTCAAGTCGACCATCGGCGAGGCCGCGACGACGTGCTCGTACCGCGATTGGTACGAGGCGGATCTGATCGTCTTCCTCGGCTCGAACCCGGCCAACGATCAGCCGGTGGCGATGAAGTACCTCGAGCAGGCGCGCGCGCGCGGCGCGCGCGTCGTGTGCGTGAACGCGTTCCGCGAGCCGGGCATGCAGCGCTACTGGGTGCCTTCGTCGCCGAGCTCGGCGCTGTTCGGCACGCAGATGTCCGATCGCACGGTGCTGGTCAAGATCGGCGGCGATCTCGCGTTCCTCAACGCCGCCGCGAAGCGGCTGCTCGAGCGCGGCGCCGTCGCGCACGAGTTCCTCGCGCACGCGGTCGGCGGGCGCGCGGAGTTCGAGGCCGCGCTCGCCGCGCAGCCGCTCGACGAGCTGCTCGCGCTGGCCGGCGTGTCGCGCGAGGAGCTCGAGGCGTTCGTCGACGAGCTCGCGCGCGCCGAGCGCGGCGTGCTCGTGTGGTCGATGGGGATCACGCAGCACGAGCACGGCGCCGACACGGTGCGCGCGATCGCGAACCTCGGTCTGCTGCGCGAGTGGGTCGGGCGCGACGGCTGCGGCCTGATGCCGATCCGCGGGCACTCGGGCGTGCAGGGCGGCGCCGAGATGGGCTGCTACGCGAGCGTGTTCCCCGGCGGCGTGTCGATCGACGCGGCCGCGGCCGCGCGCCTGTCCGAGCAGTGGGGCTTCGCCGTGCCGGAGTGGAAGGGCGCGAGCACGGTCGACCAGCTCGAGGCGGCCGGGCGCGGCGAGCTCGACGCGTTCTACTGCATCGGCGGCAACTTCCTCGAGACGCTGCCGGAGCCCGAGCGCGTCGCGGTCGCGCTGTCGCGCATCGGACTGCGCGTGCACTGCGACATCGTCGTGACGACGCAGATGCTCGCCGAGCCGGGCGAGGTCGTGTACGTGCTGCCGTCGCGCACGCGCTACGAGCAGGAGGGCGGCGGCACCGAGACCTCGACCGAGCGGCGCGTGATCTTCTCGCCCGAGCTGTCGGGCGAGCGCATCGGCGACACGCGCTCGGAGTGGCGCATGCTGGTCGAGTTCGCCGAGGCGGTGCGGCCCGGCGCGCGCGCGGCGCTGCGCCTGGACGGCGGCCCGGCGATCCGCGCCGACATCGAGCGCTGCGTGCCCGACTACGCCGGCATCGCCGCGCTCGCGCGGCGCGGCGACCAGTTCCAGTGGGGGGGCCGGCACCTGTGCGCACAGCGGCGCTTCCGCACGCCCGACGGGCGCGCGCGACTCGTGCCCGCGCGGCCGCCGGGGCTCGGCGCGGCGCGCGCGGCGGCCTGGAGCGCGCGCGACGGCTTCGTGCTCGCGACGCGGCGCGGCAAGCAGTTCAACTCGATGGTGCAGCGCGAGCGCGACGGCCTGACCGGCGCGGACCGCGACCACGTGTTCATGCACCCCGAAGACGCGCGCGCGCTCGGCCTCGCGGCCGACCAGCCGATCGTGCTGCGCAACGAGCTCGGCAGCTACCGCGGCCGCGTGTTCCTGGCCGAGGTCGCGCGCGGCACGCTGCAGGGGCACTGGCCGGAGCTCAACGGGCTGCTCGCGCACGGCCGCGTCGATCCCGAGGGCGGCGTCCCCGACTACAACGCGCACGTGCGGGTCGAGGCCGGCTAGATCGGGCCGTCTTACTTTCAGTACATATTGAAAGTTCAGGCCTGGGCGGGTAGGATTCGCGCATGGCCGAGATCGACGAGGTGCGGCGTTCGCTGACCCAGCTGTTCGGGCGCCTGTCGAACTTCTGGGGCATCGGCCCGGCCAGCGGGCGCCTGTACGCGTGGCTGCTGTCCGAGGACGAGAGCCTGAGCGCTGAGCAACTGATGGAGGCGCTGCAGATGAGCCGCGGCGCCGTCAGCATGGCCGCGCGCGAGCTCGTCGACCTCGGCCTGGTGATCCAGGAGCAGGAGTCGGGTTCGCGGCGCGTCGCCTACCGCGTCGAGGCCGACCTCGAGCGCGCGATCCGCAACATCATCCACGCGCGCAAGCGCCTGGAGTGGGACCCGCTGCTCTCGAACCTGCGCGAGTGGGGCGGCCGCCTCGAGCGCGACAAGAGCGCCGACGCGGCGGTGCTGCGCGAGCGGCTCGCGTCGATCGAGGCGCTGATCGGACTCGCCGATTCGATGGCCGACTCGTTCCTGAAGGGCGGCATGGTGCAGAAGCTCGGGCTCAAGATGTTGATCGGAACCGCGAACTCGCGGCGACGCCGCGGAAAGACGAGCGCATGAGGAGCGTGATGTCATGAGAGTTCTCTTGTCCGGCATCCGTGGATTCGTGGGCGCGCGGCTCGCCGAGCGCCTGCGCGAGCGCGGTCACGAAGTCGTCGGCATCACGCGCGAACCGGGCGCGGGCGTCGGCTGGGACGAGCGCGCGCTCGCGGCGGCCGCCGTGGGCGCGGGCGCGGTCATCAACCTCGCCGGCGAGAACTTGTTCGACAAGCGCTGGAACGCGCGGCGCAAGCAGGAGCTGCGCACGAGCCGCGTCGGCACGACCGCGCTGCTCGCGCGCGTGTGCGCACAGGCGCGCGTGCCGGTCTTCGTCAGCGCTTCCGCCGTCGGGTACTACGGCCCGAGCGACGCGCGCGGGCTCGTCGAGCACAGTCCCGCCGGCCACGATTTCCTGGCCGGGCTGTGCCGCGACTGGGAGGCGGCCGCCGAGCCGGCGCGCGCGGCCGGCGTGCGCACGTGCCACGCGCGCATCGGCGTCGTGCTCGCGCCGAGCGGCGGCGCGCTGAAGAACATGCTGCCGCCGTTCCGGCTCGGCCTCGGCGCGCCGCTCGGCAGCGGCCGGCAGTGGGTGAGCTGGATCCACCGCGACGATCTGTGCGACGCGCTCGCGCACCTCGCGGAGAGCGGCACGGCGAGCGGCGCGTACAACGCGACCGCGCCCGAGCCCGTCGACATGCGCGCGTTCGCGAAAGGGCTCGGCAAGGCGCTCGGCCGGCCGGTGTTCCTGCCGAACGTGCCGGGCTTCGCGCTGAAGCTGATGCTCGGCGAGGTCGCCGAGGTGCTGCTGACCGGACAGCACGTCGTGCCGGCGCGGCTCACGTCCGACGGATTCCGCTTCCGCTACGCGGCGCTCGAACCGGCGCTCGCGCAGCTGTTCGCGAAGAGGGGCGCATGAGCGGTCATCTCGAGCTCAGTCGACGGTTGCACGAGCGGCTCGGCCGCATCGGCCCGCAGCCGATCGAAGTCGCGTCCTACACGAACCGCCGCTTCACCGTGAACTGGCGCGTGCCGCTGGACCACCTGCGCCGCGTGCTGCCGGCCTCGATCGAGCCCGATGAAGTGCCGGGGACCGGGCAGGGGATGCTCAGCATGTGCGCGTGCGACTTCCACGTCGTGCGCCTGGGCTGGCTGCCCGTGCCGCCGATCCAGAACAACGACATGCTGTGCCGGATCTCCGCGCGCATCCGCCGCCACGGGCGCACGCTGCGCGCGTACTACACGCTGCGCTCGGATTCGTCGTCGCACCTGCTCGGCTGGTGCGGCCGGCGCTTCTCGCACTTCCGCAAGCAGATCTCGCGCTTTTGCCGCCGCGAGGACGCCACGAGCTACGCGCTCGAGTGCGAGGCGCGCGATCCCCTCGGCAGCGGTCGCTTCGAGGGCCGCCTCGACGCGCTGTCGAAGCAGCCGCCCGCGACGAGCGCGTTCGCCGATGCGGATGCCGCGACGCGCTTCGTCTTCGAGCTCGACGGCTCGTGCGGCTACGACTGGGGCACGCGCCGATTGTCGTTCCAGCGCATCGAGTACCCCGACTGGGACGTGCGCTTCTGCCACGCGTCGAGCTGGTCGTTCGCGCTGATCGAGCACCTCGCCGCGAGCTTCGAGCTGCCGCTCGAACTCGATTGCGTGCTGCACATGCACGACACGCCGCAGGTCTGGGGGCGCTCGTCGCTGTACGCCGAGTCCGAGCGCGACGCGCCGGGCTGGATGAGCGCGCCGCGCGCGGCGCGGCTGCGCACCGCAGCACTCGCCGTCGCCGGCGGCGAATCCCCGTCGAGCGGATGGAGAACCACGCCATGACACCGATCCTCGGATTCTGTTCCTGCGCAGCGGTGCTCGTCGCCGCAGCGCTCGTGATCGCGCTGGCGCTGCGCCCGGCGCTGACCCACGTGCTCGTCGACGTGTGCGGCTCGGAAGCGCGCGCGCGCTTCTGGGCGCAGTACTCGGTCGTCATGGTGCCGCTCGCCACGTTCCTCGGGCTGCTGTTCGCGGGCCCGCTGTCGGTGGCCGAGGCGACCTCGTTCGCGCTGCCGGAGACGACCGCGATGCTGCGCGCGGGCCTGTGCGGCATGCTGATCGCGCTCTCGCTCGAGGCGCTCGTGCTGATGCGCGGCATCGCCGCCTTCGAGCGGCGCAGCGAGACGAGCTGGCGCCTCGCGCAGCCGCCGCGCATGCCGGCGCAGGAGTCGCCGCGAGGCTGACGCATGGCCGAGCGCGGCGACCACGTGCGCGTCTACTACGACGGCAGCTGCGGGCTGTGCCACCGCAGCGTGCGCTTCCTCGTCGCGCGCGACGCGCGCGCGCGACTGCGCTTCGCGCCGCTGGCCGGCCCGACGTTCGTCGCCGAGACCGCGCCGGCCGAGCGCGCGGCGCTGCCCGATTCGCTCGCCGTGCGGCGCGCCGCGGGCGAGCCGCTGCTCGTCCGCTCGCGCGCGATCGCGGCCGCGCTGCGCGAGCTGCCGGGCGCGTGGAGCGCGCTCGGCGCGCTGCTCGCCGCGATCCCGGCGCCGCTTTCCGACCTCGGCTATCGCGCGGTCGCGGCTTCGCGGCGCCGTCTGTTCGCGGCGCCGAAGAGCGCATGCCCGCTGCTGCCGCCCGCGCAGCTCGCGCGCTTCGATCCCTGAGCACGGGCGCGCGGAGCGCGGCGCTGCGCTAGGATCCGCGGCCCATGGCGTGGATCCGCACGATCGATCCGGCGGCGGCGAGCGGCCCGCTCGCGGCGAGCTACGCGGCCGCGGTCGCGCGCGCCGGCCGCGTCTACCAGATCGTGCGGATCATGAGCCTGTCGCCGCGCGTGCTCGACGCGTCGATGGGGCTGTACCTCGCGCTGATGCACGGGCCGGGCGCGCTGCCGCGGCGCGAGCGCGAGCTGCTCGCGGTCGTCACGAGCCGCGCGAACGACTGCCACTACTGAACGCACGCGCACGCGGCGGACCTCCGTGCCGAGGTCCGAACACTCCCTGCCGACGCGGCCGACGCGTGGATCGCGTCCGTGGCGGACGATTGGCGCAAGGCGGAGCTCTCCTCGCGCGAGCGCGCGCTGTGCGCGTTCGCCGAGCGCCTGACGCGCGCGCCCGGCCGCATGGACCGCGGCGCGCTCGACGAGCTGCGCGCGCAGGGCCTCGACGACGTCGCGCTGCACGAGGCGGCGCAGATCGTCGCGTACTTCAACTACATCAACCGCGTCGCCGACGCGCTGCACGTCGATCTCGAGCCCGACATGCCGGGCTACCCGCCGCCCGGCTAGCGCGCGCGGCGGCCGTCACTCGCGCCGCAGCGCGATCCATCGATCGAGCTCGGCGGCCGCGTGCTGCGTGCGCACGCCGTCCGGCCAGCGCACCTCGATCGCATCGATCTTCGCGAGCGCGCCGAGGCCGAAGTGCAGCTCGGGTGGATTGCCGGCGAGGTAGCTCGTGCCGGCGCGCAGCTCGCGCAGCCACGTGCGGCCGCCGGCGCTGACGCGCACCTGTGCGCCGATCGCGAACGGATTCGCTCCGGCCTGCCGCAGCCGCACGCCGAGC